>JAFMHC010000149.1 GCA_017854775.1 Gammaproteobacteria bacterium
TCCCGTCGGAAATATCACAGACTGCTCGAGGATTGAAGGCTCTAAGTAGGTGATGCTAAACGCCTAAGTGTCTAAGGTTCGCCTAAGATTTTTTACAGCTCATACCGCTAACAACGCAGACTTTTTGGACAGTTACGAGATAGCCGATATTAGAATTCTTGCAGTCCAAAAAAAGGGGAGTGTTTAAAATGCCACCCTATACCCAAAGTGACGATAATTTCAGCGGCTACGAGATTATGATAATCATTTAGCACTAGCCTTATCTAATATAGATTTAGCCCATGCGCTCAGGCTTTCCCCATTGGCTTCAGCTGCTTTTTTATAGGCTTCGTGCTGTTCAGGTTCGACACGAATTTGTAGCAACTTAGAGGCTGTTGTTTCGGCCTTTGGTCTGCCAATAGGTTTTTTATTTTCGGTACTCATTCACTGATTATATACCAATAATGTAATTACAAAAACCCATTGCATTGAAACAATATTGTAATTACAATAAATCAGGTTGAAGGGGTGCTCTAACACCCCCGCAACCCTAACCAGCAACATTTACGACTAAGGTAAACATTATGGCTACAAACAAATATACATCACCCGCTGTTCAACTTAAAACAGTTTCCAATGAGTCCAGAGACTCCGGCTATCGAATAATACTGATAGAGGGCATACAAGCGGCATCAGTAGGCGGTCAATCATTCAGGTTGGCGGGAGCGGCGTAATGGGTCAGCCTACAACAGACTTTATCGGCGATGCTTCGATACTTGATGCTCTACTAGCAACATACACACGCCCGTTTATGGATTATTCAAGCGGCAAACAAGTTTGCAAAGTCACCCAAAGTCAGAAGGACTCACTAGCCGAGATCGAGCGGGTACTAGACGGCGAAGCGATTGCTATGGCTGGCGGCATTGAGGCTATCGGCCACTTGCTTGCCATTGGCGATTATGACGGCATGGGGTTACAACAACCACAATTGGCTAACCTTGGCTGGCTGCTTGCTCACCTAGGCAAACAGATGGATAGCCACCAACACATAATCGGTTTCTTAAACTTTAGTCTGAGCAACACTGTGATTGTGGAGCAGGCTAGTAGCTAAGGATTAGCTAAGGATTGCAGTAGTCTCGAATATCACCCAGACGGGTGAGGCGTGCTGGTTAAGGTTCAGGTAAGGTTGCTAAGCATTAATACCAATTGAGTTAAGCAATGACTGAAAAGGAAATCATAAAAGAGTTGGATCAACTGCCAATTATCGAATTTGTTAAATTGCTCGAAGAAAAAGAGCGATTAAGAAAGCTACTCGAATCGCTTAAACATTGATATTTATAGGGAATTTGTAGCCCATGTGTAGCCCAAACAAAAAAAACCGCGAGACAATCAAAAGATCGTTTTGCGGTTTTCAGACTTAAACTTAATTAAATCAAAACGTTGAAATGGCTCCCTGACCAAGACTCGAACTTGGGACCCAATGATTAACAGTCATTTGCTCTACCAACTGAGCTATCAGGGAACGTTTTTCAACGAAGGCGCATAATATTTACTAAGGCGGTTTTGGTCAAGTTATTTCCTCAGTTTTTTTGCATAAAACGGACATTTATCTCTATGCATGATTAATCGGCTTTAGATAAGCAGGTTTCACGGTTGCGATCGCTCAATTTAGCTGCGGTTCGGGTGCGGCCGGTGTGTAAAATTTTAAGGTGGCGTTCTCGGTCGCTTCGTTTGCTGCATAAGTAGAAACCAGCGCTTCGGGCGCTGCCATCGGCGAAAAAGCGTAGCCGGCCATTTTGATTAAATACCATAGAGATACTCTTGTGACTTTGTAGCGTTGTCAGAATTTGGTCGTTTTCGTCTAAGCTATTGTCTGCATTTAGATCAGCGTAACTAATTACGCCGCTTGACCAGCGTGTGTTGCGCCTATGAGCGTCGCTACAGCGTTGCATGGTTGCGTCTTGCGCTTGGCATACGATCACAGTTGTAGTGCTTGACAGCGCGTGGTTTCGGGCCATTGCTAGTGTGGTCGAAAGCTGTACTGAGGTCGCTTTGATACGCCCATCGCTTATCATGCTAGCAAAGCTTGGTGCCGCTACAGTAGCGAGCGTTGCGGTTATTGATAATGTGATCATTAGTTCCATTAAGCTGAAACCACCGTTTGAATTTGCCTCGTGTCTGAGGTCGAGTTTAGTTATGCCCATTATTTCCTCCATGAAATTGGGTGCTGATTTATCTTTTTGACGCGTAACATCGTTAGCGTGCTAAGTACGTTCATTCCTTGAACTGGCTTTACTCTAGGTCAAATTGGTCAAAAGCACAACCTTTCGACGGTTTACGGTGAATAGAATGTGAGTTTCCGCTGCCGCTTGATTTACAATAGGCGGTCGAATTTGTTTGTTGAGCCTAAAATGATGACCCGTGATTTTGAGTTAGTTAGCGATTACCAACCTGCTGGTGACCAGCCAAATGCTATTCGTCAGTTAGTTGACGGCTTGAGCAATGGTGAGGCTTATCAAACGTTGCTTGGTGTAACTGGCTCGGGTAAGACCTTTACCATGGCCAACGTGATACAACAGGTGCAGCGGCCAACTATTCTAATGGCGCCGAATAAGACCTTGGCGGCACAGCTCTATTCTGAGATGCGCGACTTTTTTCCCTATAATGCGGTCGAGTATTTTGTTTCGTATTACGATTACTATCAGCCAGAAGCTTACGTTCCCAGTTCAGATACCTTCATTGAGAAAGATGCGGCGGTAAATGAGCACATCGATCAAATGAGGCTGTCTGCCACCAAGGCGATGCTTGAGCGCGAAGACGTGATTATTGTCGCCACCGTGTCGGCTATTTACGGCTTGGGCGACCCTGAGGCCTATCATGAGATGATTTTACATCTCAGTATTGGCGACATAATGGATCAACGCGCGGTGTTAAAACGTTTAGCCGAGTTGCAATACACTCGGAATGACACTGAACTGAAGCGTGCCACTTTCAGGGTGCGCGGCGACGTGATCGATATATACCCAGCGGAATCGGAGCGTTATGCGATTCGAGTCGAGTTGTTCGGCGATGATGTTGAGAAAATTTCTCGTTTTGACCCGCTTACGGGTGCGGTTGAAGAAGACCTTAAGCGCGTTACCATCTTCCCCAAGTCGCATTATGTTACGCCGCGAGTTAGGGTGTTGGAAGCCTGCGAGCACATTAAGGCCGAGTTGCGTGAGCGTTTGGCTTTTTTACGTGAGCACGATAAGCTGGTTGAAGCACAACGCTTAGAGCAGCGTACTTTGTTCGATCTGGAGATGATGCAAGAGTTGGGCTATTGCAATGGCATTGAAAATTACTCACGCTATTTATCGGGCGCGAAAGCGGGTGAAGCACCACCAACGCTGATTAACTATCTGCCACCCAATGCCTTAATGATTTTAGACGAAAGCCACGTTTTGGTGCCGCAACTTGGTGCTATGTATAAGGGCGATCGCTCGCGCAAGACCACCCTAGTTGAATACGGTTTTCGGCTGCCATCGGCGATGGATAATCGGCCTCTGATGTTCGAAGAATTTAAAAACCTAATGCCGCAGACCGTGTTTGTTTCGGCTACGCCGGGTGATTACGAGATTGCGCAGAACCCCGATACAATCGATCAAGTTGTTCGGCCAACAGGTTTGATCGATCCGCAGATTGAGGTGCGCCCAGTAGGCACTCAAGTTGATGACGTTTTGTCTGAAATCAATAAGCGTGTACCTAAGAACGAACGGGTTTTAATCACCACCTTAACCAAACGCATGTCGGAAGACTTAACCGACTACCTGCGAGATGCTGGGGTGAAAATCAGATATTTACATTCTGATATCGACACCGTAGAGCGGGTAGAAATCATACGAGATTTAAGGGCAGGGGTGTTCGATGTGTTGGTGGGTATTAACCTACTTCGTGAGGGCCTCGATATGCCTGAGGTATCGCTGGTGGCAATTCTCGATGCAGACAAACAGGGTTTTTTAAGATCAACTCGCTCGCTGATTCAAACCATTGGTCGAGCGGCTAGAAACTTAAATGGTCGAGCGATTCTTTATGGTGACAAAATCACCAATGCCATGCGAACCGCGATTGACGAGACCGACCGACGACGAGAAAAACAGGTAGCACACAATCTTAAGCATGGCATCACGCCTGTGGGCGTTAGCAGGCCGGTGAAAGACATTATTGATGGCGCCACCAGTGAAGCCGCTCAGGTGCTCGCCAGAATTAAGCCGCAGCATGCTAATTTACCAAATATCAACAGCCCGAAAGATTTCTCTAAAGTAATGAAAGAGTTAGAGACGGAGATGTATCAGTTTGCTGAGAATTTAGAGTTTGAAAAAGCCGCCAGAACCCGCGACCGTATTGAAGAAATTCGTACCGAGTATCTAAAGAGCTAAATGGTAGAACAGTCAAGAACCCTTATCGGGCCTTGATGCGAGACTTTATTTTGACAATATTTTGGGCCAATTAGCATCAGCCTCTTGAATATAATCGTCTTTGTCTTTTAACCATTTTTTATAGACCGATTTGCTGTAATTAAGATACAGCTTTTCATCATGAATGGTGAAATATTCGGGTTTTATTGATGCGGTTGATCCTGATGATACGGCGTAGGCGCAGTAGCCACCGTACTGTGGCGTGTATTTCTCAGTGTTTGCTTTAAAGGTTTCTAGGTTCTCTTGGCTGGAGAAAAACCACTTGGCGCCATTGTGTGTGAGCGAAAAATCTTTGCTGCCTTTTACTGGTTTGTTTTCGGTAAAGTAAGCCACCGGATCATAACCTCGAATTGCCGCTCGATCGCGACCTCCAGAGTAAATCGGTTTTACCGCAAATGCGCTATCCATAACTAGTAAGCTTAACAAGGTGATCGTGGCGATGACTGATTTCATAATGTGTTTGATTGCCTAGGTGCTTAAGTTGTTGAGTACTCGCAGGTGCTTAGCTAGCTAAATAATTAAATTAGGCCTGATCAACTTGGTGCGCTGATCAGCTTGCTGAAGAAGCTTTGTATGCTTGCCGAGATTTTCTCTCTCGGTGTTTCCACTTTAAACCGCGAGCTAGCTTGTTTGTTGTTCTTTAGAAACCGATGACGTACAAAGGCGTGCTCTATGGTGCGTTGAAAATCATCGATATCCAGTGGCTTTGCCAAATATTTAAATACCTGACCCTGATTAATTAGGTCGACCGCCATATGCGCATCAAATTCGTTAGTCAGCGCAATCGTAATCAACTCAGGCCGTGCCCGTTTTAGTAAGTTGATTGTGTGAAGTGCATTTCTGCTGTTGTCTGATAACTCTATTATTGCGACGCCAATACTGTCGCGTGAGGTTGCTGCAGCAACCGCTTGTTGAATATTTTGGGTGTAGTAAATCATGATCTCTTGATCGCTGCAAAATTTACGGATTTGATGGCGTATGTCTTGCTGCTTTTCCATCATCAGCAGCGCTTGGTCCGCTATAGGTTTTGCTCTGGTGACAACGTTTGCTGGAGCACCTTGGTCCGAGTCACTCGTCTCTGGGCTGCTTATCACCGCAACCGGTATTTCTGACGCAAGCGCCGCCTCAGCGACCACTTCACGCATTTCATCGTTACGCCAGGGTTTGTTAATGAAGCGATACACTTCGCCTTGATTAATCGAGTCGACAATGGCTTTTTTATCCATGAAGCCGGTAAGTAAAATGCGCATTGTCTGGGGGTAAAGCTTGCTGACTTGTGCCAGCAACTCATTGCCTAACATATGCGGCATACGTTGATCACTGACCAACACATCAACCTGTTCGCTGGCAAGGGTTTTCAGCGCCTCGGCACCACTATTGGCCACATATACATCATACTCGCGACGAAATATCGCTCTAAGCGCGCTAGTGACGCGAGGTTCATCGTCGACAAATAAAATTCTGTATTTTCGATTTAAGTTAGTCATCAGTCCCTTACCCTGTGTTATCTAGAGTTGATTATCTGTTGGCAGAATTACCGACAGGGTTGACCCTTGGCCAACGCTAGAGGCCACCTCGAGACTACCATTGTGCGCAGCAACAATTTTGTAGGCTATCGACAATCCTAGACCAGTTCCGACACCGATATCTTTCGTAGTGAAAAATGGATCGAAGATTCTTTGTTTGGTTTGTTGATCCATACCAATGCCCTGGTCTGTAAAGTCGATGCGAATATCGTCATTGACCCTGCTTGTCGTTATGCTTAGTTCTCCGCCATGTTCTGACATTGACTGACAAGCATTGGTTATGATATTCAAGAATAATTGGTTCAGTTTCGACGGAAAGCAATCTATTAACGGTAGCTCAGAAAACGTTCGAACCACGGTCACGTTGTTTTCGCGAATATGGTTGCTAGCAATTGTTAACGAGCTTTCGATACAGCCATGCAAGTCAATTTGTTCCGCATTCTGGCGGTCAAGCCTAGCGAAGTCTTTTAGGCTGACGACTAGCTTTGAAATTTCAGATAAGCCATACGCACCGTCTCCTAAGAGCTGCGTGCTTTCGTCGAGTAGTTCGCTAGATTCTAAGGCTTTATAACTTTTCAAGGCTTGCATTAGATTAGCTGTAACCTCTCGCTTATCTCGATTTGGCTTTTCCACCGAGGTGTTTAATAGACTAACTTTCTGCATCACTAAATTAATATCCTCCATGTTGAGTATGAGTGTTTCAATATTACTGGCCACGTAGCCCAATGGGGTATTAATTTCATGAGCAACACCCGCTACCATTTGACCCAGTGATGCCATTTTCTCGGATTGTATCAGCTGCTCTTGTGATTCCTGTAAGTCTTCGTAAGCGGTCTTAATTTCTTCCGTTCTGTCGGCAACCTGCTGTTCTAAAGATAGCAAGTTTTTACGTATTTGTAAGCCGAAAAACACTAACGCAGCGAGCAACAGTACACCGTAGATGATCAATGCATTACGTAGATTGTTGGAGCCCTCAATTGCTTGGTTGTGATAGCTCACATAGTGCTGCTCAATGGTGTCTAATAATTTGCTGGTTGGTAACGTATTTAGTTCTCTATAGGCTTCTGAGGTCATAAGGTAGTTCTCAGCAACAATTTTGATCGCGCCATTATAGTCAGATAGTTGTGTTTTTAGCGGCGCAGAAAAGTCGTCGCTGAGGGTAATTGCGGCGAGGTCTAAATCGATAGGTCGACCTAAGGCTAGGCGGAATAATTGTGACTCATTGAGCACAAAAAGTTTAGCCAGTTCAGCTTGAGATGCAATTGCAGGCGTGATTTTGAGGTTGGCTGCTAGGCTAGATATCTGGATTAAACTTTCGGCTATCGCGACATTGCCCTGTTCATAACTTTCTAGAAGTTCTTCACGAGATTCAAACTGAGTTTTGAAAGCGTTCACCGCAATACTTAAATCAGGGCTTTTCTCAATCTCTTCGAATAGTGCTTCATAGCGTAAGTTATCAAACTCTTCACTGATTTGATAATTAAGCTCGTAAACCTGTGAATGATCAAACTCGGAGTCGAAGCGCGACTCTTTTAATAATAATAGTAGGCTTTTATCCAATGTTTGAAGGTTGCCGATCGACATCGTTGTTTGTTGGAATACGGTTTGATCAAGTTTCTCGTTTTGGGTGAAAAATTGAATGCCCAGGCCGACGCCGAATAATATTAAAACAGCGAGTATTAATGCGATTTTTTTCATTTTTTGATTACGGTTGAGTATCGATTTGCGGATCGTTTGTCCACTTCGTGAGATAGCTGTGTTTCACTATAAAACTAAAACGACTATGTGTTGATCTTTTCAGACCCTCGAACTTAGGAAAATCATACAATATGGCTTATTTTTATATCCGATTAACCGCAATGTCTCGATTCTGACTAGAGTATTCGGCTGCGATGAGTTAGCTTCCCTGTTCTCAACGCTTAGGTATCACCAGCTAATTTAGAATAAAGATCAGGATCAATAGATGGAAATAATAACGCCTTCGCTGCTTACTCTGCTATTACTTGTGATGGCGGCCTTTGTGGCGGGCTATATCGATACATTGGTGGGCGGGGGTGGCTTGATAACGATCCCTGCGTTAATGCTGGCGGGAGTGCCGCCAATCTTCGCTTTGGGAACCAATAAACTACAGGCAGTGGCAGGCTCAGGTACCGCAACGCTAACCATGTTTCGCCGTGGTAAGGTCAAATTCGACGATGTTGGTCGTTTAATGGGCTTTGCCTTTATTGGCTCTTTGGCAGGAGCAATTGCAGTGCAATATTTGAACACAAAAGTTTTAAACTTTGTAATACCGTCAGTGATAATTTTTATCGCGATATATTTTTTATGCGCACCAGCACAATCATTGGTTGAAACTCCCGCTAAATTGTCTGCGAAAGCCTATGGTTTAACAGCCGTTCCTGGAATCGGGCTTTATGACGGTATGTTCGGGCCGGGTACTGGATCTTTTTTTGTCTGGGCAGGAGTGTCTCTACGCGGGCAGCCGATTGTGTATTCGACTATGGCGGCGAAGTCACTCAATTTTGCTACTAACGTGGCCGCGCTTCTAGTATTTGCTTTTTATGCTAAAGTACTTTGGAAAGTAGGCTTGGTTATGATGCTTGGGCAAGCATTGGGCGCTTGGTTTGGTGCACGTTCATTAATGACTATTAATCCTTCGTCTTTGCGTTACTTGGTTATCGCCGTGTGTTTTATAATTTTACTTGCGTGGGCAATTCGATGAATGAGAAAATCACTAGTGAATTTTTAAAGTATCGACGAGTTATCTCTTCACTGCTTAGTAAGATTCGGCCATCTGCAAGCCATCAAGACATCGAAGATATTCTTCAGGACACCTACATCAATACCTACCAGTCGTCGTTAAAACAGGAGATTCGTTTTCCTAAAGCGTTCATGGTTAAAACCGCCATACGCTTAGCAAACAGACAAATTTCGGTGGCGCAACGAGTAGACTATGATGTTGATATTGAACAGCGGCCGAACGAGAATCTGTCATTTTATGACGCGTCTGATTTTTGCAGTCGCACTGAAAATGAAGTGTTTAGTCAAAAAGATTTTAGTGCTTTATGTGAGGCGGTGAATGAATTGCCAGAACAGTGCGGCAAGGTCTTTGTATTAAAAAAAGTATACGGATTGTCTCAGCGTGAGATCGCGGAGCAGCTAGCGATTAGCGAAAGTACCGTAGAGAAACATGTGGCTAAGGGCTTGAGGCGGATAATGAAGGCTTACAATCAGCAACAAGGCAGAGACTCAGAGTCGAATCTGGAGAATCTGAAACCAAAGCGTAAAGCCAAGCGGGTAGTGCTATGAATACTATCGCGTTTCCCAATCTCAGAGACATAGAAGATCAAGCGACCAATTGGATTGCTAAAATTGACCGAGGTCTTTCAGCCGATGAACAAGTGTTACTTGAGGCATGGTTGGCTGAGTCGGAGTTTCATGCAGATACGCTGGTAAAGTGTGCTTCAATGTGGGATCTACTGGATGTGTTAAAACCAATTTCAGCGCTGATGCCGTTCAAGGACGAGGCTGATATAAAGGTATCTCAAGAGCAAAGCAAGTTTGGCGCTCCAGCTAGTTTTGGCGCTCCAGCTACCAAAGCTTGGCTGATTGCGGCTAGCTTTATGCTGTTGATAGGGGCTTTGATCTACACTAATCTGCCAATTTCAAGTGATTCCTCTTTGCTCCCACTGGCGGAGCAGACCCCTGAGACAACGCCGTATGCATCGCATACTTATAAAACAGCGGTTGGTGAAATCTCCACTGTTTCACTCACCGACGGAAGCACCTTAGAGCTCAATACAGATTCAGAAGTACGGGTTCGCTTCACAGAGTCTAAAAGAAATATCGAATTATTGAGAGGCGAAGTCTACTTTGATGTCGCTAAAAATGCCGCCAAACCGTTTGAGGTTAAAGTTGGGCAGGATAAAGTGACGGCAATCGGAACTGCCTTCAGTATTGATGCTGGTGAATCGTTAGACGATAGCCGATCGGTGTTAGAAGTTATCGTTACACATGGTAAAGTTCGCGTGATAAGTAGCAATAGACAGCTGCCACTGTATCTTGAACATGGTCAGAAAGCGGTCGCTAGAGATGACTCGTTTGAGGTCAGTTACCAAAGTGAAGAGCGACCTAACCTTGCATGGAGAGAGGGCATGATTGTCTTTCAGGGCGAAAGCTTGACTGACGTGGTGCGAGAGCTTAACCGCTATACACCACTCAAATTTCGCCTGATGGACCCACAGCTTAAATCGATATCGGTTGGCGGTTTCTTTAAAGCTGGAGATTTAGATCAATTGTTAGCGGTACTAGAGAGCAATTTCTCTGTCTCTAGTGAAATAGTCGGCGACGAAATACTTTTAACCAAAGCAAAGTGATTCAAATCTCTTCGATCTAACTTCTTTTAGGCCTTAGAGCCAGAGGTTGAACTTTTTAATCAAATTGAACATTCTAAATAAATACTCAATTACGATGGCGGAAAATATTTCCTTGGTTCTCTGTCTATATGAGAGCCCGGACTTTGGGTAAGCTATCGACTGTGATGAATCTTTCTAAATGGTTGGTTCGCGCCATATTTATTGGCACCTTTTGTTGGCCTGCCGTTGGTGTCGCTCAGTTGCGCGACGGTGGCGACGAGTTTTACTTCAATATTCCAAGGCTCTCAGCCGACAAAGCACTTACTCGATTTGCTAGACAAGCCGATTTGACTTTGTTGTTTCCATATAAAGAGGTAAGAAGAGTAAAAACACGACCTCTTTTTGGCCGATATTCTATCGGTGATGGACTACGACAAATGTTAAGGGGCACTGGAATCGTAATCAGTGCGGGCGTTGGTAATCAAAATGAATCTGAAGATCTGGCAACAGACAATCAGAACCAACTTAATATTGAAGAGGAGTTAGACGTGCAATCTATACCAAAAAGATTAAT
>JAFMHC010000375.1 GCA_017854775.1 Gammaproteobacteria bacterium
ACCAAATACAGAACGTGCTAGCGCATAAAACTCAACGGTATAACGAGCAATATCGGCAGGGTTGGCAAAGACGCGCTTGATGGGTTTGTTCGCGGTATGTTCTAGCTGCTCTTCCCAGCCGGCCATATACGGCTGCGAGGTTGCTACGATAACTTCTTGTAGTGTAACGCCTACGCACAAAATTTGATGTCGCTGTGCAAAGGCGAAAGACATCACTGCGGTGACATCGGTGACAGCAATCTTTAACGGGTCAATGTGGAACAAGGGCAGCTGGCTTTTTTGACTAAGCCATTCACACAAGGTGTTTTCGTCTAACAGCGCGCCCTGTACCTGCTCGTTGGGCGGTTGCTGGTCGGCTAGTTTTAGGGTGGCGATATAGTTGATGGGATGCATCGCCGATTGTTCGCGGGTGCGGGTTTTGCTAGTAATAATATGAGCGTCTTGCTGGCTTAATCGACCATCGGCCATTAAGTCATCAACGCAGCGTCGTAAATCCATCAGTTTGTCAGTAATCACCGGCGGTTCCTGTTTATTATTTTTCAAATAAGAGTAGTCTATAGGGTCTTACATCCCCTAGCAATCAACAGGATTCATAGCACTCGTATGCTTTTTGACGAAAAACTATTTAGCGAGCAACTGGCGCAGCTAATCGCCACGCCATCGGTCAGCTGCACTAACCCTAAGCTAGATATGGGCAACCGTGCGGTGATTGATCTATTAGCCAATTGGCTAGGCGATATGGGCTTTGTCATCGACATTCAAACAGTGGACGGCAACCCCGACAAGGCCAATCTTATTGCCACCTTGGGTACGGCGAATCCTGTCAACGGTAAAGGCGGATTGGTGTTTTCGGGTCATGCGGATACTGTGCCTTATGACGATAAGCGTTGGTCTCACGATCCGTTCACGCTACATATCGACAATAATCGTGCCTATGGATTAGGCGCAACCGATATGAAAGGATTTTTTCCTGCGGTATTTGCTGCGGTGCAGCCTTTCTTACAATCGAACTTAAAAGAACCCATTATTATTTTAGCCACGGCAGATGAAGAAACCTCGATGTCTGGCGCAAGAGCTCTGCTGAATCACCCCGTACCCAAAGCCCGTTACGGCATTGTGGGCGAACCTACAGGTATGCAGCCGATACGTATGCACAAAGGTATTGGTATGGAGGCCATTAAGGTGCGAGGCCAAGCAGGCCATTCATCTAACCCTGCATTGGGAAATAATGCATTAGATGCTATGCACGATGTGATCACCGAGCTTAAGCAGTTTAGGCACGGTTTACAGCAGCGCTATAAAAATGCGGGATTTTTGATTGATGTACCCACGCTCAACTTGGGTTGCATTCATGGCGGCGATAACCCGAACCGTATTTGCGGCCATTGTGAATTAGAATTCGATTTACGCACCTTGCCCGGCATGGGATTGGATGATTTACGACAGGAAATTGATGTATTGCTAGCCAACGTCGCCGATAGGTATCATATCCATATTGAGCGCGATTCTTTATTTGCAGGCATTGAAGCTTTTGAGCAGCTGACTGATTCACCGTTAATTGAAGCCGTCGAACGCTTAACCAAAATGAGTGCCGATAGCGTGGCCTTTGCCACCGAAGCACCGTTTTTACAACAAATGGGCATGGATGTGGTGGTAATGGGGCCCGGCTCGATTGACCAAGCACATCAACCCGACGAATATATTGACTTAGCGCAAGTGCCCATTGCCGTGAAGGTACTGCAAGGCTTGATTAGGCAGTTTTGCCTTTAGGCTGCTTTTTTGTAGCCAGCGCAACATAAACGATTTGATTAAATAGCATGAAGAAGAAAACCATGAGCGACGAACAAGAACAACCACAAGACACTCCCGCACGTAAATCCGAGCTACAGCATATTCGTAAAGAGCTTGAAGTGTTCAATCGACATAAGTTTATTAAATTACAAAACTCCATGCCAAAAATGCTGTGGTTTCAATTTTTACGCGGCGCTGCATTTGGTTTAGGCAGTGTCATCGGAGCAACATTGGTGGTATCGCTTATTATTTCTTTATTGGCGCAGGTAGAATTTATCCCCATTATTGGCGAGTGGGCGAATGAGATCATTGCTGAAATCACCCCGCGTGATCCATATCCCGACAAAGAAAAATAAACGTTCAACGCACATTTGCACTAACATTTACACTAGCATTTACAACTAATAAGATACTCAAAAAATAGACGGCGATGCGAGGGCTGTGTTTTAATTTCTCGCCATTGCATCGCACACTCACATAGCAGAAGAAGATAACTGAATAACCCATGACGACTACACCAGATCACGTTTCATCATTTAGACAAACCTCTCCTTATATCAAAGCGTATCGAGGAAAAACGTTTGTTATTATGTTGCCCGGCGCGGCGATTACCCATGCCAATTTTGCCAATATTGTGCACGATATCGCACTACTGAATAATCTTGGGGTGCGCCTTGTTATCGTCCATGGCGCGCGCCAGCAAATTGATGCGAAACTAGAAAGCCACGATATTGATAGCGTTATTCACCAAGGCAGCCGCGTGACTGATTCGGCTAGCTTATCGCACTTAATCGACGCGATAGGCTCAACCCGCTTTGCCATTGAAGCCGCCTTATCTACCGGCCTGCC
>JAFMHC010000376.1 GCA_017854775.1 Gammaproteobacteria bacterium
AAATACAGAGTTGGTTAGCCATGACGTTTAGAGATAGTGTACTGATCGTTAGTGTTGTGAGCGCTTTATGGTATTCGGCGATGGTCGTTGCGCAGCAAGATCCAGCGACCGTTGATTGGCAGTCGCAGGACAGCTATGAGAGCGATGAAGCTTACGACAGCGATGAAGCTTACGATAGTGATGAAGCTTACGATAGTGATGAAGATTACGATAGTAATGAAAGTGACAATACCGACAAGCAGAATTTCACCTTAGAGTCGGGCCAGTCTTTACCTCGCTCTGAGAACTCAAAGCGCTATCACGCTGAGATCGAAAAGGTGTTAGCCGGTGCCGACTTCGCGCAACGCAAAGAGGTCACTGCGCGGCGTTTTAAGGATGTTACTGATGAACAAACGCGAGAAGAAAAATTCCCCAAATGGATCATTGATTTTGTTAAAGCGATGGAGGCGTCGAGTGCCGGTGTTGCGGTATTTGCTACGATTTTAGAGGTGTTGGTTTGGACTTTATTTATTGCTCTATTGGTATTTTTGCTGGTCAAATATCGTATCCAAATTAAGGATCTTGTATTAAATACGGGCATCTCAAAAAAACAAGTGGAACTGCCGACCAGCTTGTTTGGCTTGGATATCCACAAAGACAGCATTCCTGATGACATAGTAGCTGAAGCCCAAAAGCATTGGTCTAGCGGTGACAAACGGCTCGCTTTTGCAACATTATTGCGTGCGAGCTTATTTAAATTGTTACACGAGCATGGCTGTCGTTTTTATAGCAGTGACACCGAAGCCGAATGTGCTGATCGAATTGAACAACAAGCTCGGCAAGATATCGGTGACTACATGCGTGTATTGGTGGCTGTATGGCAGAGGGTTGCCTATGCTCACCTAGATCCTTCTGAAAGTGAATTTACGCAATTGTGCGGGCAGTGGCCTGAGGTGTTTCGATGAAGTCTGCGGCGCCTTGGGTGATCTTGTTGGTGAGTGCCGCTCTTATAATAGCGGCTTGGTTCTATTTCACTGAAGAATACCAAGCGCAGGTCTGGACTGGGGAAAGCAAACAGGCCAAGCTAAATCCATATTTAGCGGCGCAACGCTTCCTTGAAGACCGTGGACTGAACGTCGTAAGTGGTAACGAACAACTCGATTTTTCGACTATACCCACTGGTGACCTGGTCTTTTTGACCAAGGTCGATAGCATGTTAGTGTCGCAAACTCAGGTCGATGCGGCCCTTGATTGGGTGTCTCGAGGCGGTTACTTATTAGTTGGTGTTACTCAAGAAATAACAGGTCATGCGTCAATACTAAAAGAGTTCGACATAGAACCTAAATACAAAGATGTAGATATAGCCGAAGCTTTTTTAGATGTTGACGGCGATCCCATGAGCGCTAGCGAGCGCATGGAAGAAATCAATAGAAAGATTGAGGAGCGCCGCGCAGAACAAAATCAACGCGATTCAGAGGGCTTAGAGCAGCAAGAAGACGCGCTTGATAAACCAGTCGAACTAAATGATGACGATACATTTGAAGCACAAATGTTTGATTTGTTGAATGTCGATTACGCGCATGAATTTTATCGCATGCCAATTAGTGATGATGGCGAGGGCCTCTATCTTGCCGCGCTGGATCGTATCGTGTTGTCTCACCCCTTGGGCTATGGTGATTTTGATTCGGAGCATGGCGATGACTACGAAATGGTTGCTTGGGTTGATGACGAACACGGCGAACGATTACTTCAGTTCGCCTACGGAGACGGTACGTTTACCGCGCTCTCGAGCACAGAATACTGGACTAACAAGTACATTGGTTTAGGCGATCATGCCTACTTTCTCTCTTATCTAGCGGCCGATGATTCGACCCTGCATTTGTTCTATAACGTGTCAGTACCGTCGATAGGTCAGTTGTTAAATAAGTACTTTGCTGAAGCTATCTGGGCCGCTTTGGTTTTGCTAGGCCTGTGGCTTTGGAATCGCGGGCGTAGAATTCAGAAAGCGATTGATGTAGTTGAGGGGCAGCGGCGTAGCTTTTCGGAACATCTAGCGGCAAGTGCTGAATATTTAGTCGCTAACAAGCAGTTTCAGGTGCTGATAAAACCAATACAAGAAGATATCGAACAGCAAATGAGGCCTTACTACCCTGGGTTCTCACAGTTAAATCAACACTCCCAGGCCGCCATGTTAGCGCAGAGAACGCAACTCCCAGAATTAACTCTGAGCGATTGGCTTGGCTACTGCCAAAAAGTAGAAAATCAACAACAACTAATAGCAGCGCTCAAACTTGGTAATGCCATAAGGAAGAAATTATGAATGACACACTAAACCCAGATGACAATGCGTCTATCGACGGCTCTAGCGAAGGCGTCAAGCAGCAAGAGTCTGTTAACCAACTGAAGACATTGTTAGCGCAAGTGAACGGCGCGCTGGTGGGGCAGCAACAAGTCGTTAAACAGGTGGTGCTGGCCTTATTATCAAATGGCCACGTGCTGCTTGAAGGTGTTCCTGGCTTGGGTAAAACACTATTGGTTCGCGCCTTAGCAAAAACCTTTGCCGGAGATTTTAAGCGAATTCAATTTACCCCTGATTTAATGCCATCGGACGTAACCGGTCACGTGGTATTTGATATGCAGAACAAGTCGT
>JAFMHC010000150.1 GCA_017854775.1 Gammaproteobacteria bacterium
TCGCGTACGTCGTCAGCGCCACATTCAATAGACTTATGGCGACAGTCTTTTCTTGATGAGCTTCATGAAATTATAGGTCACGGGGTTGGCAGTAATATTATAGCGGCCTTAACAATCGGTGTTAAAAGTGGCTTTAGCAATCAACAGCAGCAGGTATTTCAAACTACTGGGGTAAGTCATTTAATGGCCATTTCGGGGTTACATGTAGGACTCGTATTTGTCGGAGTCACGTTTTTACTCAGATGGTTGTTGTGGCCGGTTGCGCGTATCTTCGAATACTTGCCCAGGCAACAAATCGCGTTGTTGCCAGCGCTTTGCGCGGCCACATTTTACGCAGCCTTGGCTGGTTTCTCAGTCTCTACCCAAAGAGCCCTAATAATGTTGCTCGTATACGTATTGTGTAAACTAGTAGCGCGCGAGGCTACACTAATAAAAGTATTACTGATCGCCGTTTTCGTACTTCTGATAATTGATCCTTTTTCGCTGCTGGATGTCGGTTTTTGGCTTTCGTGCGGGGCCGTCGCAGTGATTGCCCTAATATCCGGCAATCAAGGCTCTGGCAATCAAGTCTCCGGCAGTCATACGCCTGACGATGATCAAAAGGTTGCTGACGAGCCTGTCAAAAAACTGAGTCTGCTAAGGCTGCAACCATTGCTCTGGCTTGGTATGTTGCCGTTCAGCGTGCTTTTTTTTGGCAAAGTTTCGTTGCTATCTCCGCTGGTTAATCTAATTGCCGTACCTCTTTTTTGCACGTTATTAATACCTGCGACACTCTTTTCGGTATTGCTCTATAGCATAGGCTTCAATTATATCGGTTCATGGTGTTTGAATCAGTTGAATAGTCTGTTCGATTTTGTCTTTCAGTGTTTGCAGTTTGCCAGTCAACTTAATTTCGCCAAGATATACTCGACACCCATGATTTGGTGGCAATGGGGGCTTTTTGTTCTTTTGCTTATTGGCTTTTTGCGACCTAACCGAGGGCGCTACATTGCGGCCTTCTTGCTGGTAGTGTCTGTTTTTACAAATACGGCCAGTTCATTGGCTGACGACGAGCTGCGGGTGACATTGCTCGACGTGGGGCAGGGGTTGGCAATGGTGATCGAGACCCCAAATACGGTATCGGTCTACGATACCGGACCTAGGTATGGCACGGGCTTTACCGCGGCTGAGGCCGTATTGCTGCCTTTCTTACGACAACGGGGTATTCGTTATATCGATACTTTGGTGATCAGCCATGCTGACAACGATCATATTGGTGGCTTAAATAAAGTTCGCGAAGCGTTTGCTGTTGGTCAAACTATTAGCAGCCGGTTGGATAAGGTCTCCGGCGCCACTGAATGTTTTGCCGGACAATCTTGGCAGCACGATCACACCTCGTTTCAGGTTATTAGCCCGCAAGCTGATACACCCAAAGGCAGTAATAACCGCTCTTGTGTGATTATGTTGCAGCATTTTTCTACTAAGATTTTGCTGACCGGAGATATAGAGAAGCAGGTTGAGCGATTTTTATTAAAATCATCAAATGAATTACTCAAAGCCGATATATTGTTGGTTCCACATCAGGGTAGTAAAACCTCATCGACTGCGCAATTTATAGAGGCGGTTGAGCCATCTGTGGCGATGCTAGCAGCGGGCTATAAGAATCATTACGGTCACCCTCACCCTGCGGTAGTCAAGCGTTATCAGGCAAGCGGTATCGATCTGCTCTCGACTATAGAGCACGGCTCTGTATTGCTGAAGATTAATTCACATGGTTGGACAAAAGTGCTTTATCGTCAGCAATATCGGCGATTCTGGCATTATCAAAAAATGCCCAATAGAAGAGCATAGTTTGGTAGAATTTCAGGATTAGAATAAAACCCCTCGCTGCAGACGATGTTTGTCAGGTTTCGGGGAATCATCGAGTCGGTTTAGACAACCGCTAATGTACGGTAAACAGAACTCCACGGTGAGTTGAAAGGTACTTAATGTTTGAATTATTCCGAGCGGGTGGGCCGCTCATGTGGATCATCCTCCTTTGTTCTTTGGTTGCGCTAACGATTATATTTGAGCGTATTCTGACATTGAGAACTAAACAGGTTGCTCCAGCAAGCCTTCGAAAACAAATTGTCGAGTTGGCTAGATCGGGTAGAGTCACTGCCGACAAAATTGATGTTGTTCGTAAACATTCTCCACTAGGAAAGGTGTTTGCCGCAGGCCTCGACAACTTAGAGTACGGCCCCGACGCGATGCGAGAAGCTCTAGAGGAAGCGGGTAAGCAAGTCGTGCATCGGCTTGGTCGTTACCTGAATACGCTTGGTACCATCGCATCGATCACTCCGTTAATCGGCTTGCTGGGTACCGTAATCGGCATGATTAAAGTGTTCACTGCTATAACTGCAAGTGGCGTCGGTGACCCAACGGTGCTGTCTGGGGGTATTTCCGAAGCATTGATTACTACCGCTGCGGGGTTATCAGTCGGCATACCGTGTTTAATGTTTTATCGCCATTTTCGTGGTCGAATAAGTGAGCTAGCGGTAGTGTTGGAAGAAAATGCACTTGCGTTACTCGACACGCAGAAGGGCTAATATGAACTTTGGTCACTCAGATGAACAAGACGAGACTAGCATTGAGCTTACGCCACTTATCGACGTGGTGTTTTTGTTGCTTATCTTTTTTATGATATCAACGACATTTACTAAAGAAACGTCTTTGAAAATAAACCTGCCAGAATCGACCGGTGACGCGACCTCACAGCAACCTCTTAGTGTCGAAGTGCAAATAAGCGCCGAATCGCAATATGCAATTGCGGCTGATTCTGACGGTTCGGCTAAAGCGCTGATCAACTCAAATAGAGATACGCTGAAACGGGCGCTGACGCAATATCAATCTCAGCAGCAATTGTTGCTGATTATTCGAGCAGATCGGAAAGCCCCACATGAGGCGGTGATTCGGGTCATGGACGTCGCTCAAGAATTAGGCTTGACCAATGTAACCTTTGCCACCAAACAGTTTAGCGAATAGTTTAAATGCTACGAGACCTTAGAATAACTCAGGGGCGAAAAGTGGAGGCATTTCAGACATTTTTATTCGTTCGTCGAGCTATGCTGAGATCTAGATACGTTAATGCTGACAATTTTTCAGATTCGTCGAGCGCACAGTAAATTATGCAAGAAAGTCAAGATTTAACGAGCGCGAAGCAGCGTAAGCGATACCAAGAAAATATTGAGGTGCGGGCGACATTATTGCGTTTAATGTCCTATTTGCTCAGGCATAAAACACTGTTATTTACCTCGATATTTTTCCTCATGGCGACGGGTATGATTGAGGCATCGTTTATAAAGTCGATAGATACTATTCTAAAAAGTGGCTTCTTGAATGGCGATGATTGGTTCGTTCGTTGGTCGGGAATACTATTAATGGGGATTCTAACTGCGCGCGCGATTACCGGGTACTTTGGCAACTATACGATGTCAAAAACGGGCCGCTTGGTGATTTACGAACTGCGTCAAGATATCTTTGGCAACATGATTTCCTTACCGTCACCTTATTTTGATTCGCATTCTTCATCACAGACAATTTCTAAGCTAATTTATGACGTTGAAGCAACCTCGACTGCTATAACCGATACCTTAGCAATCTTGTTCCGCGAGTCTTTTAAAGCATTGGGCTTGATCGCGTTTTTATTATGGTCAGAGTGGCGTCTCACTTTAATCTTTATTTTAGTGATACCAATGGTCGTGTTAGTGGCGGCCTACACTAATCGACGCTTTCGTCAAACCAGCCAAAAAATTCAAGGTTCTATGGGCGGTATCGGCGATACGGTTAAGGAAGCTGTGGTCGGACACAAGGTTATCAAGGTTTACAATGGTCAAGAGCAGGAAGTTGAAAATTTCAGTAAGGCTAACGCCTTTAATTTGCAACAGAACCTGAAACGGGCCAAGGTTTCGGCTGGTCTTGTGCCGCTGACAATGTTACTGGTTGCTCCGGCGATTGCACTAATATTGTATATTTTCTTGAATTACCTGCGAACAGGTCCTGAATCGGTGGTTCAATTTTCCACTTATATAATGGCCTGCCTTGCGTTGATGAGCCCATTAAAACGCTTAGCCAAGGTCAACGAGAAAATTCAGATAGGGGTTGCGGCGGCAGACAGTGTATTTCAAGTGATCGATGAACAGCCCGAAGTTGATGATGGTGACAGGGTGCTTACCAATACTAAAGGCGGCATTAAGTTTGATAAGGTTGAGTTTAAATATCGTGACAGCGACGAGCAGTCCGTCTTATCAGATATTAATTTTGAGATTAAACCGGGTGATCGTGTCGCCATGGTTGGCGCTTCTGGTAGTGGCAAATCGACGATTACATCGCTTATATTGCGTTTTTATAAGCCACAGAAAGGCTTGATTTCGATTGATGGTGTTGATGTTAACGATCTTTGCCTCAAGGGCTTACGCTCACAATTTGCCTTAGTGAGCCAAGAAACCACGTTGTTTGATGACACCATTGGGCGCAATATAATGTATGGCATGCTCGACCAATACGATGAGCAACGTTTGCAAGCCGCAATCAAAGCAGCTCATGTAGACGAGTTTTTGAATGAGATGCCTCTAGGCTTAGACACCATGGTGGGAGAGGGCGGTTTGCGTCTCTCGGGTGGTCAGCGCCAGCGCGTCGCGATCGCACGTGCAATTTACAAGAATGCACCTATTTTGATTTTAGATGAGGCCACTTCAGCACTCGATAATCAATCTGAGCGATTTGTTCAAGATGCACTTGAAACGTTGATGCAAGGGAGAACCTCATTGGTAATTGCGCATCGGCTTTCGACGATTGAAAACGCTGATAAAATTCTAGTTCTTCAGCGCGGCAAAATTGTTGAGCAAGGTTCGCACAAGCATCTGCTGAAAAAGGGTGGAGTGTATGCTGAATTACACCAAGCTCAATCGAAATCGCCAAAGAAAGGTTTTTTCTTCTGGACCCGTTAAACCTAGAGACTTTCGTGTTCAACTAAGGTTTCTAGGTTAAAATATTGTGCAACCGCAAGCCAATAACACTAAGCTAAGCATCACTAAGCAAGCATTGTAAGCTCTATGGGCATTAAGAAGTCTCTATTAAAAAGTTGGAATAAGCCAAATGCGCTAACCGGTGTTCTGAGGCCCTTATCTGCGATTTATAAAGGTGCTTTTGCGCTGCGAAAAACAGCGTTTAAGAAGGGCTTATTTGATACCTATCAGGCTCCTGTTCCAGTTATTATCGTTGGCAACTTAACTGTTGGTGGAACTGGTAAAACGCCATTAGTGGTGCATTTAGTTGAGCAACTAAGGCTACAAGGCTTCACTCCAGGGGTGATCAGTCGAGGCTATAGTGGTGATGCTGAAAATTATCCTTTATTGGTTACCACTAATACACCTGTCCAGCATTGTGGTGACGAACCGGCACTTATCGTACGGCGCACTGGTGTGCCGATGGCGGTAGGCCCAAATCGCAGGGATTCAATCGAGATGTTACTTGAACAATCAGAGATTGACCTAATAATTAGCGACGATGGACTACAACACCTAGCATTGCAGCGAGACCTAGAGATATGTTTAATCGACGATACAATTAAGCATGAAAATCAAAACTTACTGCCAGCGGGGCCGTATCGTGAACCACTTTCGAGACTTTTGAGTGTCGATTTTATCGTTCGTCATGGTGGCTATATTGGTAATGCAGAAAACCAGTTCTCGATGCATCTTGAGCCTGCAACACCGTTACCAGTAATGGCTAATAACGTGACATCGTTCCCACAAGACGCTCACTTCCATGCGGTCGCCGGAATTGGCAAACCGCAGCGTTTTTTTGATACCTGCGAAGCGCTTGGTTTGAAAATTACCAGTCATAGTTTTGCTGATCATTATTTTTTCAATGCTGAGGATATTAGCTTTGCCGGCATGCCAGTTTTGATGACTGAGAAAGACGCGGTAAAATGCCATAAAATAGCAGGCGACCTTCATTGGTACCTACCTGTAAATGCAAGACTAAGCAGTGGTTTCGCCGACGCTATTGCTGAGGCCGTCAGATATAAATTTAGCAACAGAGAAGAAAATGGATAATAAATTGTTAGAAATGCTGGTTTGCCCAGTAACTAAGGGCCCGTTGGTTTTAGATAAAGACGCCAATGAATTGGTCTCTAATTCGGCTAAATTAGCGTATCCCATTCGAGACGGAATTCCCGTTTTACTTGAGGAAGAGGCACGCGAGTTGGAGATTAAATAATGTCTTTTATCGTCGTAATTCCAGCACGCTATGCGTCTCACAGGCTGCCGGGTAAGGCTTTAGCCGATATTTTTGGTAAGCCGATGATTGCGCATGTGGTCGACCGCGCCCGAGAGTCAGCAGCAAGCAGAGTTATTGTGGCGACCGATGACCAGCGTATTGTCGACGCCGTGTCAGGCCTAAACTGCGAAGTATGTATGACCGATATTGAGCATCAATCGGGAAGTGATCGAATCGCTGAAGTAGTTGAAAAATTCGGCTTCGATGACGATGACATTATTGTGAATGTTCAAGGTGACGAGCCGTTAATCCCTGGTAGGTTGATTGACCAAGTTGCTGCGGCCCTTGAGATCGCCGGAGATGCCGTGATGTCCACCGCGGCTACTGCAATTAAAAGCGAAGCCGACCTAGAGAACCCAAACGTAGTGAAGGTGGTGTTTAGTCGAGCTGGAAAAGCATTATACTTTTCACGAGCGCCGATCCCGTATGCTCGAGAAGAACGTTTCGCGACAGCTTGGCATCACATCGGTATCTACGCTTACCGTGCGTCTTTTTTGAAACGCTACGATCAGTTGCCCCGCAGCGCGATAGAACAAACCGAGTGCTTAGAGCAGCTTAGAGTGCTCGACAATGGCGATTCGATCATGGTGGAAACGGTGGATTATGATACTGGGATAGGGGTTGATACCGCCGATGATCTTGAGCGCGTAATCAGTTTAATGAGTAAATAATGAAAAAGGTACTATTCGTTTGTATGGGTAATATCTGCCGCTCACCAACCGCACATGGGGTGATGCAGCATAAAGTCAATCTACAGGGCTTAGCCAAGCGTATCAGTGTTGACTCGGCGGGCACTCACGCCTACCACATTGGTGAGAAGTCCGACGCGCGCTCGCGCGCTAAGGCGACGACTCAGGGCATTGATATGGAGTTTATAAGAGCGCGTAAAATATCAGTGCTCGATCACGACGAATTTGATTATATTCTAGCAATGGATCAAGAAAATCTTGATCTGATTCGATATTATGCGCCGCAAACAGCAAATGCTGACGTTCGCCTGTTTTTAGATTTTGCAAATCGGGCTGGTTTGACCACCGAGACGGTGGTTCCAGACCCTTACTATGGCGGCGACTCCGGCTTTGATCATGTTTTCGAATTAGTAGAACTTGGCTGTGACGCCTTGATCGAGCATATTTTAAGCCCCGTGAATGACGATGTTTAACCCACTTACAGCTACTAATAACTCGCATATGGCTATTACTAACTCGCTTAAGGCGACTATTAACAGGCTAGAGGTAAGTGTTACCGAGCAGGTAATACGTGGCTATACTGAGCGTAAAGAGATTGTTTTTGAGGCTAAGGTTTCGACCGCTGCGAACGGTGTTGGACAACGTAATGGGAGTGAATGCACACCCTTAGGCGAGCATCGAATTAGAGCCAAGATAGGGGCTGATCACCCTCAAAATACCGTATTCATTGGTCGCCGACCGAGTGGGGAAATTTATCGTCAATCGATGGCCGTAGAGCAGCCTCAACGCGACTGGATTCTTAGTCGAATCCTTTGGCTTTGTGGTAATCAATCGGGTTTTAATCGAGGCGGGAAGGTCGATACTCAACGGCGTTACATTTATATTCATGGTGCGCCAGATTCACACCCCATGGGCATGCCGAGTTCGCATGGCTGTGTCAAAATGTGTAATAGCGACATCATTCAATTGTTCGAACAAGTGGCGGTGGGTACAATCGTCAATATTAACCAATAAAGTTATGACAAAGCAAAAACAATTATTGCCACTCGGCCCTGTGATGGTCGACGTGCAAGGCTTGGAACTTACCGCTGAAGATCGCCGAAGGCTATTGAACCCAAGCGTCGGTGCGGTGATCCTGTTTGCCAGGAACTATAAGAGCAAGACTCAAGTTGCCTCGCTTATTGATACTATAAAATCATTGAGAAATCCGTCACTACTTATAGCTGTAGATCAAGAGGGTGGGCGTGTTCAACGTTTTAAAGACGAGTTTACCCTTCTACCAGCACCTCAGAGTTTCGGTGATCATTGGAGTGAAGACAAACAGGCGGCGCCGATAGCTGCCTACCAATCTGCGTATACCATGGCATCAGAGCTAATTGATGTTGGTGTCGATTTCAGTTTCGCACCCGTGTTTGACGTCACCTCACGAGAGAGTGAGGTGATCGGTGATAGATGCTTTCATTCTGATCCTAGCGCCGCAACTGAGTTATTGGGCGCCTACATTGATGGCATGCATGCCGCTGGCATGGTTGCAATCGCCAAGCACTTTCCAGGGCATGGTGGCGTAAGTGGTGATTCTCACCACTGTTTGCCTGAAGACAGACGCACCATTGAGCAGATCCGTGAGCATGATTTAAAACCATATAGCCAGCTAGTTGATGAAATTCAGGGCGTTATGACGGCCCACGTTTTGTTCAATCAATGCGACGCCGAAATCCCGACTTACTCGAGCTATTGGTTGCAAGATGTATTGCGACAAGAAGTAGGCTTTGATGGTGTCGTATTTAGTGATGACTTAACAATGCAAGGCGCGATAGATGCAAATGGCGATCACGGGTCTATTGTTGAAAGTGCGCAACGGGCAATTTACGCTGGCTGCGACATGGTGTTGGTCTGCAATAGGCCGGATCTGGCTGATCAATTGCTAGAGGGGTTGGAGTTTGAGCCAAACGAGGTATTGTCTGCCAAACTATCAAGGTTATCGGCACTTAAAACACCACCATTGGCGTGCCAAGTAGGTTGATTTTTTAAATTCGGCTAACCCATTAGAGATTCTTTAGACAAACAAGAACCAATATTAGTATCAATAAAATTGTCCGAATCTACGTTTAAATCACCATTGAAAATCTTAGGCCATTTTCTTTTGCTTTTTACCAAAGCTAAGCTAAGCTAAGATCCCGAGATTTCATCAACACCTATTAGACAATAAAGAGAACAAAAATGATTAAATTACTAAAGCCGCTGTCAATCTTGGCTCTGCTGGGTTTTCCAATTGCGGTAGTTGGTTTTCGACTAGATGCTTTCCCATTCCCAATCAGTTTTCAGATAATTACCTATACGGTCTACCTGTCGGCAGCGGTGTTTATTCTAGGTATGCTGATGAGTTTTATCAAACGCGCTGACACTGATCTAGCAAAGTCTGCGCGGACAGCCGCGATGATTGCGTTACTCCCGTTGATTGGCTTAGGAACACAGATATTTACCGCAAAATCGGTACCAAGTATCCATAATATTTCAACTGACGTAGTCAACCCACCCAAATTTGATAAGGTAGTGGCTTTGCGGGGCGAGAATACTAATCCGCTCGAATACAATGTTGAAAAAACCGCAAGTGTTCAAACTCAGGCGTATCCAAAAGTGAAAACATTGCTAACGGATTTGAGTGCCAGCGAAGCACACGCTAGAGCCAAAGCCGTGGTCGAGTCTATGGGTTTAGAGCTAGTCAACTCGGATGTCAGTAACGGAATTATTGAAGCGACGGAAACAACGACTATATGGGGTTTTAAAGATGACTTAGTGATTCGGATTGCTGAGCAAGACGGTAAAACGGCTGTCGACTTACGCTCGGTATCACGCATCGGAATTAGCGATCTTGGCGCAAATGCGAAGCGCATTGAGAAGTTCTTGGCTAAATTCTAGGGTTATAGCTGTTAAATTCTAGTGTTATGCCCTTAGTGCTAATAAAGATTTAGGGTTTAACTTTATCGTGCGGAGTTAATCTGCTACCAGGGGTTACAGCTCAATTTTGCTGCAACCCCGTAGAAATTATTTGTCCTTTTTCTTACTTATCTTATCTTTCTTTTGAAATATGCCGAGGCGATTAAACAAGCCTTTTTCTCTCTGAGTGGGTTCTGTTATGACAGTTCCACCATGCTGTTTATCCTCGGTACTTGGCTCTAGGTTTTGGACATTTGCTAAGTCCACATCACCCTTGAGTTCGATCAACTTGTCGCCATCGAAAATGGCGGTAATTAATCGCTGAGCCGTTTCGCCCTTATGTTGATTTCGGTTCGAATAGAAGTAATCCCAGCGTTGCTCATTAAATGGATCAATGACCATAGGCGTACCCAGAATAAACAAAACTTCTTGTTTGCTCATGCCATAGCGTATTTCGCGTAAATTACTATTGTTGATTATGTTGCCTTGTTGAACATTTGGCTGATACGGCTTTATACAAGCACTTAGCGCTAGTGAACAGGCGATTAAAACGATTGAAGCTTTTTTATTCATGCGTATTTGTTGTTTGGTGTCGGTTTTTTACGGTTATTAGGTCGCGGATGCAACAGGTCTGCTTATTGTTATTTTAGTTTTAAAAGCACCGCAATTTCGTCGCAGTTATGAAATTTATAGCAGTTTACACAAATTCCCCAAACTTTCTCGGGAAATATATCTTTGTTAACGGTAATAAATCCCAGTTTATGGAAAAATTCGGGCACATAAGTGAGTGCCATCACTCTAGTGACATTACGCTCACGCGCGGTGGCAACCAACTCCTCGACAATTTTACGACCCAGCCCACCGCCTTTAATGTCGGACGCGACCATTAAACTA
>JAFMHC010000011.1 GCA_017854775.1 Gammaproteobacteria bacterium
CATATAAACTGGGAACTTCACATGGCAGTTGATATACACACGCATCTTTTTAACCTTCGTTATTTACCCTTAAAGGGAATAATCGACGCCAGAGCAAATGGCGTATTGACCAAGTTTGCTGCGAAAGCGCTGGTTAAATATCTATTATGGAGAACCCGCGATGACGATGTTATCGATGGGGGTAATTCTCTTAAATCGGCATCTCTTAATTCGAGCGCGCAATTTTCTCCGGTTTTAGGAACCCTTACTACTCAGGCCGTTCTTTCACAGGACCAAGAAGATGAACTGGAAGCGTTTTTAATTGATGAAGCTGCATTCGCAGACGAACTGATGACGGATGACGACTTTGTTAAGGCAATTTTTGAGGCCAATGATATCAATGCCAACGAAGCGGATCTAATCATGTTGGGCAATACTCAAACCAATGTATTGCCAATGTTAACCTCGGCGTCGTCCTACAAATCTGCCATGAAAGCAGATCGTCAATCTGTTTCGAATATCCGCAGTAGTTTTAAGAGTTTACTGAATCCACTATTTAGAAAATTTCGTGAGCTTGGTGATTTTTGGCATTGGTTGGTATTACAAACAGAGTCAGAAAGCAAAATTATGGATACGCTGATCAACACATACACATCCGGTGATGAAGGTGTGCAACTTTATATCGATCATATGATGGATATGGAATTGCATTACCCTGGTCAGAAAAAGCCTGTGTATAAAGAGCCAGAACTCAGGATGAGCAGGATGCGGAAGTTGTACAATAGCTCAAGCGGGCTAGTGTTAGGCTTTTATGGCTGGTGTCCGCTTCGCGATAATGCGCTAGATTTGGTAAAGCGCGCTATTGAGGAGGAAGGTTTCGTAGGCGTAAAGTTCTATTGCCCGAATGGGTACCGGGCTCAAGGCAATGAGCGATTCGACAGCCAAGATTTAGTCAATAATGTTGTTCGTGGTGGAGTTTCTGCAAGTGACATTGATAGCCGGAACCTCAAACTGTTTGATTACTGCAATTCAAATAGAGTGCCAATTTTCTCACACTCGCAACCAGGTGAAATGGAGAGTGTTTCAGGCTACACCGGCAAAATGTCACACCCTAAATACTACTCAGAAATATTACAGCAATTTGAGGACCTTATTATTTGCTTTGGGCATGCCGGCGGTAGCGAAGGATGGCTGCCGAAAGTGATAGACAACGACCCTTGGCAGGGTACTGACCAACAGAGCTCTGACTACGCCTCTGATATTGAGCTTAGCTCATACGCGAGGGTGATATATGATGCGTGTGTAAACAATAACAATGTTTATTGTGGAGTAGGGGCCCATTCTGAGATTAGTGACAGCAACTCAATTGGCAATTTTCGGGACCGTCTAAATATTCTTTTCAGCGAATCACGTGATAATTCACTACAGGTAAATTTTGATCAACGAATAGCCTACGGGTCGGATTGGCATATGATTTTCAAGCACAGACAACACGCATTTTATTTAAAGAATTACCAAAAGGTGTTTGAAGATGGTTCGGGGTTAGAGGGCTCAAGAGATCTTTTCTTTAACAAGAATATGCTGAATTTTTTGCATCTGCCAGAATATTTAATTCGGGCAAAAGGAAAAATTTCAGCTGCCCATGTAAACAATTTGGAAAAACTAATCTCTCAGCTTTCGGTATAAGGTTCGAAGTAGACACGCTAATAGACCGTGCAGCCATTGGTAGAAACAGGTTTAACGCTGGTTAGCGAGCTATTGGAGTGGTATCTTGCCTCTTGCCACAATTCGGCTGATTCGAGAGTAGTACAAACCGGAATAGCTTTCGATCTGCTTTAAGGCATAGCGCTGCGTGCTTTATCTTTTAGTTTAGTGTCGTCCCTAGAATTCGATCTCGACTCTGTCTAGATCGAAAGCCGCCGTTGGAACTCCACGCTGTTGCTACTGGGCCGAAGGCGTGTCCAGTTTCTATGCCAATAGTGAAACGAAATATATGCCGGTGCAAGCCAAGCACCTTTCATAAAGGCGGCGCTGTAGTTTGCTAATAAAACTAATTTGAGTCAGCGCTAACGCGCTGATTTAGGCTCCACTCGGCTTGCCATTAGAGATGTACCCATATATGTCTGATACTCAAAGTTTTGGCTAAATGGCGAAGCAAGTTTGTCTGATTCACATTCAAGGAAAATATCAATATCTAACTGGTTTACAACCCCATCTCCACTAATGTCACCGGTCTCAAGTACGATACTTTGGGTCAGCACGTCGGAGCCGGATACATACTGTTGAAGTAACAAAAAATCAAATTCATTCGCTATTCCATTGCCGTCAAGGTCACCCCAAGTAAGCTCACTTGGTGACTGCCCATGATCTAAAAGAAGTAATTCAATGTCTTGCTCATCGACATGCCAGTCACGATTAGCGTCAGCATGCATGACCTGATGACAGCTTAGAGGTTTCAAGCCCTGAATATAACCTTCAATTTTTTCAATATCTTGCAATGTCACAGATACGTCACTATCAACATTGCCGCGAATACAGTTGGGAAATATTCTATCAGACCAAGCTGCAACAACAGAAGTTGCAAAAAGGGATAGTGCTATGATTGTCAAAAAAGTCATCGGGTTGCGCATATTGTCATTCTCTCTTACTAATGTATGACTAAATCTGCAGGATAGAGCGCTAAAGGTCAATATTTTGAGCGTGACCAAACTAGGACAAAGTTGTGGCATCCATATCTATTTGATTTAAATAGCTTTGTAACTACCTCTCTCGGTGAAAATAATCACGATGAATGCGCGACTGCATTGTTGGCAAAGTTTCCCATACTAAGTGAACGATTTTTATTTCCCGCAAGTGATCATTTAGCTTAAGCCAGACTCTTCAGTAAGCGTTAGATACTCAATTGAGACCCAAGCTATTTTTAAAACACGACGGAGGGACAATCCGAGTTATTTGATTAGCCAAATTAATTGATTATGCTGAGGTCTCTATATAACTCACTTAATAATTATGGAGATATGTGAGTTCTTTCGGTGCCCACATACCTGCATAACCTTCAGACAAGCAAAATTAGTTAATTGTCCTTTAATCTAACCGTCCTAATCTCCGCCTTGAGTATTTGTTGTGTCGCAATTCATCACGAAGTTAGCACACACGTTATCGCAGCTTGTACCGTTACTAGCCTCTGTTTGTGCACATACATCCATCTGATCGCCGTTGTAATGTCCGCCGTTGATGTAGATGGGTGCAGTGGAGCCACTAATGCTGCTGCCAGATTGATTCCCGTTCGCTGCCTCTAGTAACCATGACCAATTAACATAATTCACACTATTTGAATTAATTCCCTCGAGCACTGCCTGTGCATCTTCACAGAATCCACCGCCCGCAATAACGGTTAATCTGATCGAACTTGCTTCCGGGCAACTGAACACTGGTTCCACCGGCTCCTTACAGACCCTGATATTGTCAACACCCGCTTCAGTTCCAAGACCAATAATCGCTTCAACATCGATATATACTGCGGCTGCGTTAGCCATAACCGATGAATAGGAGGCACTTCCCGAAAATCGTGTCCAACCGTTAGATGATACAAATGAAGCAGACTTTGAGAACCAATTAGCTGCTGGTGTAAATGGGCTGAGCGCACCAGAAGAACGAAATATAGTACCATCTGCCCCCTTAACCCAAGCCGTAGTCGAACTAGTCAAATTGGTCACATCCGGAAGCAACACGTCCCACTTGATAAGTTCGAATCTAGTCAGGTCTCCAATTAAACTATCCCTGATTGTGGAGGGAGATAATACAGTAAGCGGCCCTCCACCAGCACCTGCCGTGTCTACTGCTCGCAGGTACCCGGCAGGATTGCCGCCTGAGGGCACAACGGAGAGGATGCCGTTAAATCCATTAGAGGGATTAACGGCATTGACGCCGCTCCACCCTTGAAGAGATCCATTGTCAAAATTGCCAATGTTTTTTTCGACACCTGATGTGCATGCAGCACTTAAATCTACTGTAGGTGACCCGGTTTTTTCTATAAAAGTATTAGCGCTGGATTGGTTCTCTAAACCTTTAGAATGGCCTACTGTAGATACAAATAGACATACCAGAACTGTGCTGCAATATCGTTTTAAAATCATAAATCTTCTCCTTGATTGGATATATTGAGGTTTACATAAAGCGCAGTAGAAAGCGCATAAAAAATCCTACAGTGTTGTCGGTTAAATAAAGACATAGAATGAATCCCGTTGTACTGACACCACAGGATATTGATATCAACCAGCAACCGCTAATTGATGAGAGGAGAAACTGCTGCATCTCAACGGGTCACATGTACCTATTTTGGTGTCATGCTTAATAACAAACGTGATTTTGTTGCGCATACTGTCATCTTTTCTATGTCGAATATGCGACTCAATTTGGGCGAGAGCATCCCAAAGGTCAATGTTTTGGGCGTGACCAAACTAGGACAAAATTGTGCTGATCTTGTCCGATCGTGTTAAACGTATCGCTGACTACCATCGACGAAGATACCTACAAACCGTGCTCCGCTGTACTGCAGGCAAAGATCCAAACATTCCTTTCGATTGCGTGGGAGGTTCTACACGTGGGGCACAGAAACTGTTGCTTTGGAGGTGCACGTCTGTGTAGGCGAGACGGTTTTCATGTTTTTTTATTTCAGTGGTGTTTCCATAAACACGCGCAGTTTAACTATGGTAGGCGTAAAAAGTCCTGAATTATCTAATTTAGCGGTTCACCGCACTGATCACGGGGTCGCTGGCTCCAGCATCACAATGTCACTTTCCCCGGCTGCTGTGCGGGTATACAGGAGCGTGTCCTGATTATGAGAAATATCAAAGTCAAGAATAGCGTCTTGTTTTAGTTGAAGCACTTCCATAGGTAAATCTGCTGAACCATCCAAAGGCAATCGCTGTATGGAGAAAACATTTTTAGGGTTAACAAAGAAAAGATATTGCTCAGACGGAAGCACCATCCAATCGCGATTAAAGTTTTGGGTTTTCAGTCCATCACTTACTAATGTTTCTGTGCCAGAGTTCATATTAAGCTTCCATAACCCAGCTTGATGCAGTTTAGAGAGAAAAATCATATTGCCTGATTGACTAGGGCTGCTACGATAACCACCCGCCTCAGTGATTTGTACCAGCGCTTCACTGAGTATTGAATAACTGAAGAGTTGCCATTCTAGGCCTATTTTTTGTGAAAAATAAACCCGTTGATTGTCCGAATTCCAAACGGGTCTGGCGACATCTTGTAGTTCTTCTGAGCTTGTATGCACTTGCCGGTTAATTACATCTAGCCAAATCAAGCGATTATTAGTCGCCGTGACAAGCTTGCCACCATCGGGTGACCAGTTCAGAGATTGAAAGTGGTATGGCTGATCAAAATCAGTGAGTTGATGTAGCTGTTCCATTTCATCCAATAGCCATATCTGCGACAACCCAGAACGATCTGATACAAATGCCACCGACGATGTTTGAGGGTTCAGTCGTGGCAAGTAATCTGAGCGAGAGGAATTGATAAAAGGACTTAGTGTGGTTGCCGCAGGCGTTGCACTGCCAAATGCTCCTTGCGCCCGCCAAATTTGTCTATTATGAAAAGACCCTGCCGATGCGACTAACTTGCCGCCACCAACCGATGGGTGAAATAGAGGCAGAATTACTGAGGTAATTTCAGTCGTGACACCGGTATCAATACTAACGGTTTGTAATTGCTTATTCGCGTTGGCCACCACCAAGTGGGTTGAGTCAGGCAACCAAGACAATGCCCTCAGCCTTACTGGTATAGAGGTGATTCGTCTTGTTTCAGCTGTGTCAATTGCGTGCAGCCATAGTTCACTTTCTGCCCAGTAAACGGTGTTACGAACAAATGCCAACCACTTGCCGTCGGGCGACAATTGCAGGCGATAATCTCCTCTCCCGCTATTGGGCGGACTAGTGATTTGATTCATGTTCCTTGAGGAGATGTGATACCTGTAAATGATAAAAGGAGCGTTTTCATTGGCAGCTTCAGCGAAGTAAAGCACGTCGTCCCCTCCCCAAATAACATTGGCACTACCCACACCAACATTGCAGTCCAAAATAGATTCATTGATAACGGGGGCTCTAAGATCACTAACATCAGCAATACTGATATGACAATAATCCTGAGAGAGGTTTTGATACACAAGCTTAGTGTTATCTGGCGACCAAGCAGGTAACCAGGCATTTTTTGTCGCCGGTGTAATTGGGTAAAGCTCGTTGGTATCAAGGTTCTTGACCATGACCCTGTAAAGCTGATCCTCTGACTCGCGATGTGCGAAAGCGAGCAGGCGTCCATCTGAAGACAAAGCTGGATCGATTTCATCGCCCACCAATGAGGTGATCGGGGTCAATTTCATCGGTAAGTTTGGCTTATCACCATCACTAATCTTTGCTAAATAAGTATATCCAAAAGCAGCGACAGAGAACAACACAATGATTCCGAACGCAGCTAACCAAATACGTAAAGGTTGGTGCGCCTGAGGATTATCTATCAGTTGTACGGATGCTATTAGCCTATACCCCATGCGCGGCACTGTCGCAATGTAGAGAGGGTTTTGTGAGTCGTCGCCCAAGGTTAGTCGCAACCGTGCAATACTACGGCTGATCGTATTGTCAGACACTATGGTCCCCCACACATTGTCCATTAGTTCCTGCTTGCTAATCACCTTATTAGAGTTTTCGATCAGGTAAATCAAAAGATCAACGCTTTTAGGTTCCAAGCTTAGTTCCTCATCTCCACGGGTGATAGTCAACGTATAAACATTGAACATCCATTCACCGACTTGAACTTTTTCGGTTTTCCCCAGCGTAAGTAAAGGAAGCATAAATTCCATTTTCAGTTAATTCTCATATTATATCACGGCCTCAAGCGACCGATTTCAGCTTGCTTATCGCAGATTACGTATTTTTGCAAATGTGGATATGAAGAGACTAATGTTATTGTGGCCACGCTTACATATCAAGGTATAGGCTTCAACGATGGCGGGAACTTGACCAAATGAAGGGCATCATAGAGCAACGGAATTCGTTAAAGTTGATGCAGTTTGGGACAATTTTTATCAAAGCCAAATGCGCGTTAAAGGCAAAAATAGCCGTTTTAGGAAATATTGAGTTTACTTTGAATGAGCGTGAAATTTATTTAAATTAACCTAAAATCTACGCTTTGAAATATTAAATGAATGAACCTATTCTAAAGTTTTATGACGATAGTGGATATGACAAAACTCTTCAGTTTTAGATAATCACATGGTGCTTCGTAAAGCTAAATTCCCAAATGCAAGTCAGATTAAAGTTTCTAACCAAAAGAATTGCACTATTTGCCAGAAGTTTACTTGGATGAAGTTGTGTCATTTTTACACTAAAAAAAGAAACAATTAGATATTTAATCGTTAAGTATCCTACCCCAAGGCATATATCCTGAATGCCAGCTTTCTCAGAGAGAGGATGGATTTTTGTGACCTAAACGTGACCAATTCTAAGAAGGAGAGTCGCATGCTCAGGTAGCGCAAAAAATCTGATGTTGAGTTTTGATTTAATAGGGGTAAATGGTAGCCAAGGACAGAATCGAACTGCCGAACTGCCGAACTGGGATTTTCAGTCCGTCACCACGTTTTGTATAAGTTGCAGTAACTCCAAATCAAGTGTGGATCACTCAATTAGTGTCGGAAAACTATCTTAAATCAAAGTTTTTAAGTTTTGGTAAAAAATGGGTTTTTTACAAGCGACTGTTTCCCGAAATTAAAATGGCGTCCCGGAGTGGATTCGAACCACCGACCTGCCGCTTAGGAGGCGGCTGCTCTATCCGGCTGAGCTACCGGGACACGCGGATGCATTTTAGCCTCGATTGGCTCGAGATGAAACCTAAGTCTTTAACTGTTTTGAATAAAAGAGTCTTTAACTGTTTCTAACTAAAGAGTCTTCAACTGGTTTTGTGCCAGCTCGACGAAACTCGCAGTTCGACCGAGCAGGTAAAAGGTCTGGGGTCGAATACCCTTATAAATCTTTTACCATTTCTCGCATGATGTCGCTACGGGCAACCGCGCCAACTAATTTGCCATCTTCAACAATCGGCATAACATTGACCCTGCTGGCGTTCATTGTTGAAGCTAGGTCGATTAAGGCTATGTCTGGGCGGCTCATGATTAGCTTGGTGCTCATCACGTCTTCGACTAAAGATGTACTATGGCGATAGTAGCTGCTTTGCATTAATTGCTGTAGGCAATCAAATTCGGACACGTATCCGATCAGCTCGCCTAATTTATTTACCACCGGCGCACCGGGCAATTGATGCTTAGTTAGGTGGTCGCTGACCTTGTCTATTGTCATCAGGCGACGTAAGGCGACTTCAGGCCTGCGCATTATTGTTCGTGCGGTCTTATTTTCCATGCTATTCGTTTCTCACTTCAGTGATATTATGTTTTGTTTCACTTAAGCTACATATTATATTAAAACCAGCTTGGTTTTTACACCAATCTTTACTTCACCTTAGACTAAGATTGGCGAATATTTTGACCGACACCCGAATTGATACGCTAGCTTGTACTAAAGTGAGCTAGCATAGCGTTAGGTACCCAATTTTTTACCCTAAACATCTGTAACAATAATGCCATCCATTAACTTTTTATCATTGATTGCAGCCGCGTTTATCGCGCTCGTCATGCCCTCGGCCGTGCTTGCTGTTAACCAACAATACAAAGACTGCCTCTTTCGTGCCATAGAGGGTGCCGACGACAATGTCACGCTTGGTGACCTAAGAGCAAAATGCGATGTGCAAGATCAACCTGAAGATAGCTTAGTCAATGATCGCCTTAAGCAGGATAAACGAAACACCCTAGAGCCATTTACAATCTTGTCTCACGAGCCAAACTACTTATTGCTTGCTAACCATAATAGTAAGGGTTATCAAAACTCGCTAGATGATGCGTTCCTAGAGTTTGATGATCGGCGTTTAGATGACACCGAGGCGCAATTTCAAGTTAGTCTAAAGGTGCCTTTGGAGACTAATATATTCAATCGAGATATTGATCTCTATGGTGCCTATACGGTTCGCTCGTTTTGGCAAGTTTACAATACTGACGAATCAAGCCCGTTTCGGGAAACTAATCACGAGCCCGAGCTTTGGTTGCAAGCTTATCCGAACTGGCGGATATTTGGACTCAACAACGCGGTTGTTCGGCTTGGTATTAACCATCAGTCGAATGGTCGGCCTGACCCTATATCTCGCAGTTGGAATAGGGTATTCGTTGACTTTATTCTTGCTAAAGATAATTTTGCCTTGAGCTTTAAGCCTTGGATTCGTGTTTCTGAAGATCGTGAAGATGACGATAACCCGGATATCACTGACTTTCTTGGCCACTACGAAATAAAAGGGCTGTATAAGAGTCGTAGCGGCCATCAATTTAGTCTGATGAGTCGTAACAACCTTGAGTCAGGGTTTGAGCGCGGTTCGATTGAAGCTGGTTGGAGTTTTCCACTCGGCCGGTGGCCTTATTTACGTGGTTATGTTCAGTACTTTAGAGGCTATGGAGAGAGCCTGCTTGACTATAATCAGAAAGCAAACTCAATCGGACTTGGCATCATGCTCAAGTAAGAAGCCATATGAATTGAGCAATTGTTGGCTGTTAAACGCTGGTTTTATAGATATAGTAAACTTTGCTATTGTTCATTTAACTGTTAGAGATTCCAACATAATCGACTAAGCAATGAAAAGGCCAAACTTTGTGAAAAAAAATCTAATATTAGTAGTTATCGCTTGTTCGAGCTGGTGCCTTTTTCCAGCCGCTGCCGTTGAGCCTGACAATGGCGTTAAAAAATGGCAGGAAGTAAAAAAAATTGACGGCGAGAAAGTAAATGTTCAGATGATCAGTAAGCCAATAAGCACAACATTTGATGCGCCTGCTACGCCGGTAGAATTGACCGCGTGCGCTGCCAATATTGTCACCGACTACTGGCAAGAGGATGACCTGATAAAGGTTGAAACGCTGGTTGAGAATACTCAGTGCGGGCCTTCGAAAGGTCGTTATACCGTCAAGGTTCGCACCCGAAATGATGCGGGTGACTTGAACACTAGTAAGTATCAAGAGCAATGGAGCCGTGACGATAACGGTGATATTAAAGCAATCCATACCTATAGTATGAATGGCCATAAGGAGCTAGTACGAGTGCGCATACAGCCGCCGTTCAATGGTGCTTGTTTGTGTACTGGCGAGAACACCGACGGGCCTTCCGGACAGTCGAATTAGGTATGCCGAGGGTGAGCATGTTAGATACAGTCGATAGCCTCAGCTAAATTTTATGGATTATATTTTTGGATACGGCAGTCTTGTCAGCCGTTATAGCCGACAGCATTATTCGAAAATCCTCTCTGAAGCGACAGTGGCCACGGTAAAAGGGTGGTGCCGATCTTGGTGTGTGAGTTACCCAGACGAGGGCGCTACCTATGCCGGCGCATTACGGGACGACGTTGGTTTACTCAATGGGGTATTAATAGCCACTGACATAGGTGAGGCGATTGCCGATCGAGAGCGCGGCTATCAGTTTACCAGGCTAAATATCGATGATCTTTTGATTGATAACTTAGCCGTTGGTGAGCCGAGTATTGGTGAGCCAGGCTTTGATGGGCAAGGGCGAGACAGCTTCGGGCTAAGTATTTCGCAGCAAGACCGAATATGGATATGCGAAACCTTGCAAGTCGATGCGGCAAGCCCAGAAAACCCGCTGCCTCAATCTTATGTTGATACGTGTATGAGCGGTTGCTTAGAATCCAAAGGAGTCGATGGTGCTATTGAGTTCATTCAGCAGACTCGCGGCTGGGATTGCGTTTGGCTAAATGATCGTCACTTAGAACGCACGCCTAGATACCCTCGGTATACACCGATATCAAGCGAACAAGCAGGCTTGATCGACTCACTCTTAGAGCAACAAGGCGTGTTGAAGTTTCGACAGACATCGCCTTAAGTTTGTTCGCCACTGGTGACTTTTAGCAAGTTTGAGATAACTGAAACAGTGCTGCCAAGGTTAAGCTGTGCTGCCAGAGTTGCCAACAATAATCTGTTGTCGGTGCCTAGGTCATAGGTAAGTAGCATTAGATCGGAAAAACGGGACTTAGGTCTGGGCCTTTGGTCTTAGCTTAATTGGACATTAGGTACTGCAGGTCTCTGCTACCATAGTGCACTAATAACGGGGGCGATTGAGGGGCGACTGGTTTGGGGATCAGGCTATCCTTAGTTGATTAAAGCATTTTTCTGCGTGTGATAAATAGGGGGCTGACAATGAGAGTGAGACTGAAAGAAATATAAGTTATTGCATTGAATACCGAAACCATTATTCTGCTGACTCAATTTGTTCGTTTAGCCAGAGTACGAGAGGGCGCTGAACTTCGAATGCAACAGTCGGATATCGTTCACCGGGTATTCCAGTACGCGGCGATAACTGAAAACCCAGATTTAATCGTATTGTTTATGCACATCAAGAAATCAATGCGCAAATACATTCAAAAAAGTAGACTCGAACGACCATCCTTCAATCTGTATGAAGATGCTGTTGCCTAAATTAGCGTGTCTAGGTTGATGGAGTTCTGTTATCAGCGCTGCTGTCATTAAAGACGCTGCTATATATTATTAATGCTACTGTCTATCAACTTGACGCTATCCTAGGGTGGGTTGCTGAGTTAGTAAATTAAGATGATAGAAGCGTAAATGACTACTGATTTGTATGGCATCAATGACGATGCAGCGCTCGCTGTAAACCCTAACTCGCGGCCATTCATAAGCAATAAGTTCTTGATCCATCTTGATCGAATTTACCTCGAACGAGGAGGCGACTTCGTTAATGTTTTGACTCGAGCCGGCCTTTCGTATGAAACCCTTATAAGTGAGCATTTGATGGTTCCTTTTGAACATCATAATCGCATGCTTGAATTGTCTGAGAAAGAGCTGGGTCTTGAGCCGCTGGGCTTGATACTAGCAACTCGTCAACAGGTAGCCCACCTAGCCCCTTTATTCGAGATTTTGCTAAATAAAGCAACGGTTGCAGAGTCGATTTTGGCATTAAGCGAAAATCTTCACGTTGTAGCCCAAGGCTTGGAGGCTGTACTCAAGGTCGATGATAAATTTGCCCGCGTCGAGATGAGAACTAATCATTCATTTCTCTCTGAAAGTTCTATTTTCCACGACCATGCGGCGGGCCTGTTGGCTCAGTATTTACGCTGGATTGTCGGCCGCGAATTCAAAATGGCATCAGTCGCAATCCCCCATTCTGAGCCACGTGATTTGAGCCGGTTTAGGTCTTTTTTCGGCTGTCCTGTAAGTTTCGGTGACAGCCATATAGCAATTTGCTTCGATAAAGATGTTTTACAGAAACCGGTTGTGGGCGAAAGAGACAATTTAAACCGTCAATACAACGAAGTGCTCGAGTGGGATCGTAGTGCAAGTTTATTGGCTAAAGTGCGTAATATTATTCGACGAGATCTTGTAATAGGGGCTACCAATATTAGCTATGTCTCTGGCGCCATGAAACTGTCGAAACGCACACTTCAGCGTCGGCTTCGTGAACGAAATACCAGTTTTCATAAGCAACTTGACTCCGTGAGGGCAGGCTTAGCGCGCCAGTTTATCTATCAAAAAGATATGGACTTGGCCGAAATCGCATCGCGATTGAGCTATGCTGAACAAGCAAGTTTCACTCATGCCTTCGTGCGGTGGTATGGCAAGCCTCCTAGCGAGTGGCGTACATTGTTGGTTTAAATAGTCAATTTGTCTGCCAAAAATGAAAACTATTGGCGCGAATTATCAACTCAAAATCGTTGCAATTGACTATTCTAAAGTCTGTTGCTGACACCGCATGGTAAACAGATATTAAAAGCTGGTAAGTGTCATCAATTTCATAAACATAAAAATTAATGAGGATGAGATGTCAAACTGTTCCAATAGCAAACCAGCAATGCTGGTTAAGAGCCTAGTTGCTCTAGCCGTTTTTGCGGCTACTTCTGTCGCGTCTGCGCAAATCGAAGAAATCGTGGTAACCGCAACCAAGCGTGCTGAGAGCCTTCAGGACGTTCCAATATCGATGGTCGCTTTGTCAGGTGAGGCTATTAAAAATTTAGGCATCACTCGAGGTGAAGAGTTTACCGCCGACATTCCGGCTGTCACTATCGCTCAAAACCCGATCAGTAACTTTGTATTCATTCGCGGTATTGGTACCTCTGGCAGTAATGCGGGTATCGAACAGTCTGTGTCAATCTTTCACGATGGCATCTATATGGGGCGCCACCAACTTTCGCGCTCGCCATTTATGGATTTAGAGCGAGTCGAGGTATTGCGTGGCCCGCAAGGAATCTTATTTGGTAAAAATACAATCGGAGGTGCGATGCATGTAATCGCAGCCAAGCCGACACAAGAATTGGAAGGTTCGGTTAGCGCCTTAATCGGCAGTGACGGTGAGCAAGAGCTTACTGGCGTTATTTCCGGTGCGTTAAGTGATACTGTTCGCGCAAGACTCGCGGTCAGAAGTTACGAATACGATGGTTTCTTAGACAACGTTATTACCCAGCAAGATGGGCCTCAGCGTGAGGATAAAACTTTTCGTGCGCAGATAGAGTGGGACGCATCTGATTCATTAAGAATTTCAGCAAAATTAGAGTCGAGCACTTATGAGCAGAGCCAGCAATCGACCCAGCTCGGTGTTGCTAACCCGTTTGATGCAGGCGCGGCGGCTATAAGCGGGCTAAATCAAGCCTTAGTCGCAGCAGCGACCGGCGGTAATGGGGTAGAGGGTTTGGACGGTGAGCGCGCAGTCGATAATGACGGTGGTGCTTTGTTAGGACGAGTAGTCCCGAGTTTTGCCGGTATTGGTGGCTTCCCATCAAAACCCGAATTGAGTAATAATAATACTGATGTCGGGTCGATTACCGCAGACTGGGATATCGGCGGCCATACTATCACCTCGATTACCGGCTTTGCGCAATACGATTTTCGTGATATTTGCGATTGCGATTTCGCCGCGCTGCCACTGATCCAAGTTGATGCTACAGAAGATTATCAGCAATTTAGTCAAGAGTTCAGACTTACCTCGCCAGCGGGCGAAACTCTGGAATATATCGCCGGTTTGTATTATCAAGATGCTGACCTCGATTACCGCTCAGTTGAAGGTTTTGGCACCGCACTGCTTACGCCTGCGGGGCTACCGACGGTGTTATTTCCGAACATGACGCGCGATTATCGCTTTGTTCAAGAACAGGAAACTAAAGCTGTTTTTGGTCAACTTAAATGGAATTTTGCTGATGCTACCCGAGCAACCGTCGGTCTTAGATACTCAGACGAAAGCAAGAACGCTAATCATCGCCTTGATACCTTTTTTACTGCAGGCCAAGATTACAGCTCATTAGCTGGTCTTCCTGCGGGCAGTTTAGCGTTCGGCAATAGCCCTGAAGAATTTGACCGCTTTTTGGCAACACCGGCTTTGGCGCAAGCGGCCGGTATTGCCCAAGTCGCTATTCTGCAGAATGCATTGGGTACCTTTGAGCATGATATTACCCGACAACGTGACGAGGACTTTATAACCTGGTCGTTGGGTCTACAGCATGACTTCAGCGATGAAACTATGGGTTTCGCGACTATTTCAACCGGTGTCAAAGGCGGTGGTTTTGATGCACGGTTCTTACGTCGAAATAACGATCCGTTTTTCGAATTTGAAGAAGAAGAAGTGCTTAACTACGAAGTCGGTTTTAAGAGCTCGCTACTTGAGGACAACCTACAGCTAAATGCAACTGCGTTCTTCTCTACGGTCGAGAACTACCAAGTAAGTATTTTTGATGGTGCGACGGCCTTTTTCGTGCAAAACGCAGCTGAGGTAGAATCAAAGGGTGTTGAAGTCGACCTTAAATGGCTAGCAAGCGATAATTTCTTGCTTAGCTTCTCAGGCGTTTATTTAAACGCTGAGTATTCAAGTTTTCCTAACGCGCCTTGTTTCTCCGGCTCGGATGCTAATAATCGCGGTAATTGTATCGGTCGCGGCACGGCCTCAGCGTTTCGTGATGCCAGCGGTGAGACCAACATGTTCTCTCCTGAATTTAGCTTTAATCTGAATCTTGATTACAACATGGAGCTGTCTAATAACTGGGAACTGAGAGGCGTTGCAAACATCAACTACTCGGATGATTTTCTGGCGGCTTCCGATCTTGATCCGATTTATGCCGGCGTCGAGGGCTTTACCAAGCTTGACCTTCGCCTTAGCTTATCGAGCCTAGATGGTAAGTGGGATTTTGCATTACTCGGTAAGAACTTGACTGAGGAATTCTCAAGCGGAAGTAGTAACGATCAGCCATTGGTGCCAGGCAACGGTTATGTGTCTACCGATCGCTTGCGTTCTATTGCAGCACAAGCTACATATCGTTTCTAGCCAGCTAACCGTCTCTGTTAAAATTAACAAGGGCACAAGATACGGTTGACGGTTGTTAACCGTATCTTGCTTAGAAAGAGGCGTCAACAAACCAGACCTCAACAAACCAGGCCGGTAAAAACCGGACCCTTTAAAAATTAGGCGTCGTTGTCTGCATGGATAGTAGTGACGACTCCATTAACGTCATTGGCCTAGCGTTGATTCGCGGCCACAACACGGTTAACAATATGAAATTTGCATCAACTATTTCGATCCTTTGCTTAACTACTTTGGCTGCCTGTGCTGATCAACAAAAGGCCGAAGATTCAGCTGCTCTGAAAACTGAGCCGGTAGCAGTAGAAACACCAAGTACTGTTGAGAAGCGAACAGCGGTGAATCGCGACACTATTATTGAGGCTAGCTCTAGCGGTTGGCGCTCACATGGCCGAACCTACTCAGAACAACGACATTCGCCGTTAAATGCTATTAATGCCGAGAATGTCACTGATTTAGGTCTGGCATGGTCATTCGATCTCGGTTCTAGTCGAGGGATAGAGGCCACTCCAATTGTTCACGATGGAGTGATATACGTCACCGCAACGTGGAACAAAGTGCATGCTCTGGATGCCAAAACTGGCCAGAACTTGTGGAGCTTCGATCCTCAAATAGATAAGGAGCAGGCGGCCAAAGGCTGCTGTGACGTTATTAACCGCGGTGTTGCAATTTGGGGCAACTCGGTTTTCACCGCAACAATGGATGGCCGCTTAATTTCACTGGACGCTAAAACTGGCGTTACCAACTGGGATATTAATACCATTGATAAAACCAAGCCATACACTATCTCTGGCGCACCACGTATTATCGATGGCAAGGTTATAATTGGTAATGGCGGTGCCGAGTTAGGCGTGCGTGGTTATATAACGGCTTATGCGGCTGATAGCGGCAAGCAACTATGGCGTTTCTACACCGTACCAGGCAACCCTGAAGATGGTTTTGAGAACGCTACTATGGAAATGGCGGCAAAGACTTGGACCGGCGAGTACTGGCAAGCTGGCGCCGGCGGAACCGCTTGGGATTCGATGGCGTATGACCCTGAGCTTGATCTTCTTTACATTGGCGTTGGTAATGGCTCGCCTTGGAACCACAGTATTCGCAGCCCTGAAGGAGGAGACAACCTATTTCTGTCGTCGATTGTGGCGGTCAGGCCAAGCACTGGGGAATATGTCTGGCACTATCAAACAACACCGGCTGATAATTGGGATTACACCGCAACTCAGCATATGATTCTTGCCGAGCTAGAGCTTGACGGTAAGCCAAGGAAAGTGATCATGCAAGCACCGAAGAACGGTTTCTTCTACGTGCTCGATCGCGAAACAGGTGAATTCATTTCGGCTAATAATTTTGTGCCGGTAACGTGGGCTACTCATATAGACCCAATCAGCGGCCGTCCGGTTGAAACTGATGCCGCACGTTATTCAGGTAAAGCACCGTCTATCCAATTGCCAGGGCCGCTCGGCGCGCATAACTGGCAGCCTATGTCGTACAGCCCAGATACCGGTTTGGTTTATATTCCGGCGCAAGAGGCGCCTTGGGCCTATGTCGATAAGCTCGATTATAAGTTTACCGACGGTACGTGGAATACTGGCGTTGACTTTGTGTACGGTGGTTTACCAACAGACAAAGCGGTGTTTAAAGCGGCTAAGGCGTCACTCAAAGGCCGGCTGATTGCATGGAACCCGGTAACCCAAAAAGAAGTATGGCGACACGAATATAAAGGACCTTGGAACGGAGGTGTATTGTCGACCTCTGGAAACGTGGTTTTTCAAGGCGCTGCAGATGCTCATTTTGCCGCCTTCAGCGCTGATACGGGCGAGCCGCTCTGGAAGTTCTTTACTCAAACCGGTGTTATGGCAGCGCCGATAACCTATGAATTGGAAGGCGAGCAATACGTTGCGGTTGCATCGGGCTGGGGCGGAGGCTATGTGCTTGGCGTTGGCGGCGTGTTACCCACTGGTAGCACGGCGAAGATCGGCCGATTAATGGTGTTTAAGCTGGGTGCAAGCGGAGAGCTACCCGCTATCGATAAATCTGATATGACCTTACCGGTAATTCCTAAACCATTGAGGGTAACTGACGAGGTCGTGCAGCAGGGCGCGTATGCTTACGCCAATAATTGCGGTATCTGTCATGGTGATCAAGCGTTTTCCTCAGGCTTAGTCCCTAACCTGCGCTATTCGGTCATCACCACGAGCCAAGAAGCGTGGAGTAATGTTGTTTCAAATGGAGCTTTAGCGAAACAAGGTATGCCTAACTTTGGCAAAGTGTTAGATGCTCAAACAGTCGAAGCAATACGCGCCTATGTGATTAGTGAAGCAAACAGTGGCCGAGACAAAGCATTTTACGACTCGGCCAGTGCCGATTGACCTTATGGAAAGTTCGCAGACTGAGTCTTTAATCGATTGCTTAAGCTTCGGAAATAGACCTGATATTTGATAAATTTCGTTGTTTAAACTGGCATCTTGCGCGCTATGTTTAGCCGAGCCAAGGGCATGATATAAGTCTATATGCTTGTCGGCAAAGTAGGGCTGTACCACCCAGCTATTGAATAACGGTCACGTAGTGCGGGCAATACTTCGTGTGGATGCTCTTCACTCAGAAAGACAACGACGGTCGCGAAGCTTGGGATGATTCGCAGGCCAGTTAGGTCTTCACTGCTAGCGTATAAAACTAACTCGCCGCCATCACTGCTAAGCCAGTGGTGGTTGAGATAGATAACGATAGACAAACGACGGCCTGACCTCCCTGCGAATGAATCAAGATGACGTTTATAGAAATCTCCGGGTCTGTAATGTGCGTAGTGGCTCTCAAACGAAGATAAGCCTAGATAAAGGTGTTGGTTTAGATAGCTCTGTAGTTCACTAGCCCATTTTAACCAAGCAGAGCTAGCCAGCGAGTCATTCGATATCCAGCTTTGCCTTTGACTGCGTATCGTTACGTTATTTGAACGACCGTTATCGCGTCCGATGGACGAGGGCTTAAAAGAGTCATCGCTGATTACTGATATGTGTTGATAAAGCTGCTCTGCCAAGGCCAGTGGCAATGCGTTTACAATTGCGCTATAACCGTGTTTGGATAGATCATCTGAGATGCGACTAAATAATAGCTCGTCATTCTGATTGACCAAGCCGTTACTTAAATCGCCGTTACTTAAATCGCCGTTACTTAAATCGCCGTTACTTAAATCACAGTTACTTGAACCGCCATCGTCAGCTAAATCAAAGGTAGTTGCCATAGAGCTATTCAGATTAGTGACATAAGAGGTGACGCTAGTGTAGGCCGTTTAAACTAATTAGATAGTGGTAACGCTTGGATAAATTAGCAACTGTTGACAAATATTTTAGTCATCTGTCTAATATTGGGCAGGTGCAATATATTTCACTCTACAAAGCTAACTAGTAGAGATATGACTAGACCGAACGATAGGTATTATGAGTAACAACAGTGAACTATGGGATCTACCAGACCCCTTTATTATTGAGCATACAGCTAAGCCGTCCGAGGTTGACGGTTACGGTCATATCAATAACAGCGTATATGTTCAATGGATGGACAAATGCGTGTGGCAGCACTGTGAGTCGGTGGGGATGTCGTTTCAATATTGTCGTGACCTAGGCAAGGGCTTTGCCGCTATTCGGCACGAAATAGACTATTTGCAAGCCAGTTATGCTGATGACCAAGTACTGATTGCAAATTGGGTGACATTCAATGATCAGAAATTACGCGCTGAGCGGCAGTTCCAAATCATTAGAGCTAAAGGGTGGACGACTCTGTTACGAGCAAAAAGTAACTATGTATGCACCGATTTAAATTCTGGCAGGCCTTGTCGAATGCCGGAACAGTTTAAGAGCGGTTTTGCTGTTCTTAACTCTGTCGCCGAGCATTTACAATTATTGAAAGCATAAGCCCTTAGCACATTAAGGTTTTATAAGGTGCTAGGGGCGTTTACGGCAATTGCTCAGCCGGTTTTATCGTCGTCGTTATTGGACGTTGGTATTAAGAACTCAGACATTGATTGAATGTTATCAGCAATCTCTTCTTCTTCTTCAGAGAAGTAGGCAATATGAAACATTGCATCTCCCTGTTGTACTAGCGGGATATTTTGTTTGCCGATAACAATACCCGCTCTGCGGGTCGTTACCTTGCCGAAGGTTTCGCCTAGAGGGCTGCCAATTTCGGCTAAGTTATCGCCTTTTTCAACATAGTCTCCTAAATTTTTGAGATTTGTGACAATGCCGCTGTGGTGAGCGCGTATCCACGAACTGGTATTGGCTATATATGGGGTCTTCTCATGAGTTTTACGATTGACCTTTTTTGCCATTCCTAACTTAGACAACACATTCAATATGCCGCGTACACCGGCTCGAATCGATAACTCGTCAAAGCGCAAGGCTTCGCCTGCTTCATACAGCAATATCCGGGTATCTAAATCAAGTGCTGCTTGGCGTAAAGAACCGTCACGCAACGCCGAGTTCATCAATACCGATACACCAAAGGCCTCAGCCAAGGCACTTGTCTCTGGGCAATCTAGATTTGCTCTTATCTGTGGCAGGTTAGAGCGATGAATTGCGCCGGTATGCAGATCGATGCCGTAGTCACATTGCTTAACAATCTCGTTCAAGAATGTGTGGGCAACGATACCGGCCAACGAGCCTTTTTCTGAGCCTGGAAACGAGCGATTTAAGTCTCGTCTATCAGGCATGTAACGGCTCTGATTCAGCACCCCGTAAACGTTGACCATAGGCGCGAGTATTAAGGTTCCAGAAATCAGCTTGAATGACTTTAAACGCAGTAATCGGCGGATTATTTCGATGCCATTTATTTCATCGCCATGTACCGCAGCTGAGACAAAAAGTGTCGGACCGTCTTTTTTTGAGCGCCTAACGTGTATCGGCATACTGATGTCTGTATCGGTATACAAACGCACAATCGGCATGTCTATATCAATTGAGCTTCCGGGCGCTATTTCATGCCCAGCAATTGTTATTTTCTTCATTCTTAACCCTTGCCACGAGTACGCGTTTTAAATGGTTTGGCATTTTTTTCAATGTAGTCGTAAATTAATCCGGCCACATCTTTTTTGGTGGCGACTTCGATTCCCTCAAGCCCTGGTGAAGAATTTACTTCCATAACCACAGGCCCGCCATTTGCTTGCAGTAAATCGACCCCGCATACGCCCAAGCCCATCGCTTTGGCTGCGGCCACCGCAGTAGCCCGTTCTGCCGGAGAAAGTTTGAATAAAGTCGCCGACCCACCACGATGTAAATTGGAGCGAAACTCACCTTCGGCACCTTGGCGTTTCATCGCTGCAACAACTTTATTGCCAACAACAAAGCAGCGTATATCTGCTCCATTGGCTTCTTTTACGAACGCTTGCACTAAGATATTTGCGTTCAAACCCATAAAAGCTTCGATGATTGCTTCGGCTGACTTATTGGTTTCGGCTAGTACCACACCAATACCCTGTGTGCCTTCTAGCAACTTTATAACCAGCGGTGCGCCGCCAACGGTTTTAATAAGGTCTTTGGTGTTATTGGATTTATTGGCAAAGCCCGTGCGAGGTAAGCCAATGCCTTCACGCGAGAGCAGCTGTAACGAGCGCAGCTTATCTCGTGAACGGCTAATCGCTACTGATTCGTTGACCGAAAACGTGCCCATCATTTCGAATTGTCGAACCACGGCAGTGCCATAAAATGTTACAGATGCACCAATTCGCGGTATAACCACGTCGTACTTTGGTAATTCTTCGCCACGATAGCGAACCACTGGCCGGCTTTTGGTAATATCCATGTAGCACTGCAATGTATCTATAACGTCTACTTCATGTCCGCGGGCCTTACCGACCTCAATTAATCGTTTGGTAGAATAGAGTTTTTTGTTTCTGGATAAGATGGCGATACGCATGAAATGCTCCTAAGTGATGTGGCACTAACTAATGATGCTTGGGTTAAATCTATTTTTAGCAACGAACTTTTTAGCAACGGACTTTATAGCAACGAACTTTATAGTAACGAACTTTATAGCAATCAACCTTTTGGCTATAGACGACGTCTGACGCTTCTTCGAATAAGCATGGCTTTATCGATTCTGCGAAATCTGGGTATAAGAAGTTCAGAGGTGGGGTCTTTTACTAATGTTTTCGAGCTTGGCTATAAATCATACGCTAAAATAAAATCTAATATAGCTTATCCATCTGTTTGCCCCTAGTATTGTTCTCTGTTTCGACGCTATTGCTTAGTGCTTATCCGAAGCCGAGTGGCGGTGGTAGGGTATGGCTAACGGGATAAGGCTGCAGGTAAGGCGCCTGTAAGCCTTATCTATTTTCTTACTAGCAATCGAGAGAAAATGCCAGAATACTGGCTTCGCAATACACTCATACTAGAGCACGGATAACATGATCAGAGTATTTCTGTACGACCCAACGACTAAAACATCCATCACTGGTGGCGTAGAGCTGATCCAAACGTGGCAAGACTCTAGCAGTAGCATAATTTGGTTGGATATTGAGAATGAGGCTGAACGCAGTGATAGAACTCTATTACAGCAATTCGGCATTCACCCGTTAGCGATACAAGATGCTCTGCGCCCGCGCCACCCTCCGAAGATCGAACGCTTCGAAGATTTTTTGTTTATCTTACTCAAAGGCCTCGATCAAGACTCGTCGGGCATCGACTTCGGTGCGATTCAACTTGCTTTATTTGTTGGCGACCGTTTTCTTATTTCACGGCATTCGAAGGCGTCTGTGTCAGCAAATTGGTTGTTCGATAAACTGCAGAATGACACTAGGCCAATTCTTGATGGGCCTGGCGGGCTAGCAATACGGTTGAGCAACAAGCTAGCGAGACGATATGTTGAAATGTTGTTGGAACTAGAGCCTCGACTAGACGAAATTGAAGAAGAGATGTTCCAAAAGCCTGACGATACTTTGCTAGCTGAACTTACTGGTTATAAATCGCGGCTGAGAAAACTAACCCGCATAGCGAGCTACCATAAAGATTTAGCGGCCGCACTGCGTGATCAGGAAGAGCCATTAATCGATTCCTCGTTGTCGCATGAGATTGTCGATCTTTATGAACAAATAGACCGCACATTGACTCTCTCGCACATGTATTACCAAATCTGTACTGACTTGACCGACGGCTATCTTGGTATGTCGTCTCACCAACTAAACCGTGTAATGCAGTTACTGACAATTATTACGGTTATCTTTGTGCCGCTTACTTTCATGGCTGGAATCTACGGGATGAATTTTGAATACATCCCCGAGCTTTCGTTCAAAGGAGGCTACTTCGTATTACTCGGGGCTATGTTTGTCTTAGCCGTAATTCAAGTGCTCTATTTTCGACGCAAGCGGTGGTTATAGTTTGCTTGACTCTAAAACGATAATCGACGACCTCTCCAATAATCAAATGTGGTCCGATCTGCTGACAAAGGTATCGACCTGGTTCAGTACTACTTTGGCGTCGAAAGAAACGCTGATTGAGCTAAGCCTCATCGTCGCCGCCGCTTTAGTGGCGTGGGTACTGGCTAAAGCACTTCGCAAGCAGATCAATAGTCTTGGTCAGCGTGATACTCGCTTTGCATTACTGCGGCGGCTTTGGGTTACCTTAAGTAAAATCGCGTTTCCAATTGTGTGGCTCATTTTACAATGGGCTATCAGTTTGGTAATGCAAGAGTTAAATCTCAGAGAGGGCTTGATTGTTGTTACATCAAGCCTGCTCAGCGCTTGGATTGTAATCAGTTTGGTAACGGTGTTTGTTGCCAACCCCTTAGCCTCGAGAATTATTGCTCTATTTGCATGGGTCGTAGCCGCGCTCAATATCGTTGGCCTGCTTGGTCAGGTGATACTCGTTTTAGATAAAGCTTCGTTCAGCATCGGGCAGGTCACTGTGTCAGCGTTGATGATTGTCAAGGGCGCTATCAGCCTAGCGGTCTTGCTATGGGTTACTAAACTTGTAGGGCAGATCGTTGAAGGTCGAATTAAGGCATCACCTAACCTAACACCGTCGTTTCAAGTTTTGTCTAGCAAGCTACTTCGAATTGGGTTAGCGGTAGTCGCTTTTTTATTCGCCTTAAGCATTGTTGGCATAGACCTAACTGCTTTTGCTGTTTTGGGCGGTGCGGTAGGTGTTGGTCTGGGTTTTGGTCTGCAGAAAATCTTTGCCAATTTGGTCAGCGGTTTTATCTTGCTGGCCGACAAGTCGATTAAGCCTGGAGACGTGATCGTGGTCGGCACAGATTACGGGCGGGTAGACTCACTTGGTGCACGATATGTGTCAGTACTCACACGTGATGGAATTGAGCACTTAATACCTAACGAAGAGCTGATCACTACCAAAGTGGAGAATTGGTCGCATTCTAACAATCTTCTTCGCTTACACAAGATGGTTGGCATTCATTACAAAGCCGATGTACGACACGCGATGGCGCTTTGTTTTGAAGCAATGGCCGATACTCCTCGAATACTTAAAGACCCTAAACCAAGTTGTCTATTACGCGATTTTGCTGACAGCTCAGTGAACATTGAGATGCGGTTTTGGGTTAACGATCCGATGAATGGGCGAGCCAATGTTACCAGCGAGCTCTTACTATGCGTTTGGGACAAGTTTCACGAGCACGATATCGAAATTCCGTATCCGCAGCGTGATCTTCATTTGCGCTCATCGGAGATCGGTGGCGAGTTTGGTTTGCAGGACGCGCAAAGTAATCCAGAGAGTTAATTAGTAGCTGTCGCTAAGCTAAGTATTGGCTATTCCAAGCTATTATTCGACGGCGGCTTGGCACATACTGCGCGCCAGCTGACGTGGGCCGCTAACACGTGCCTGGTTTATCAATTTTAAACCTGTAAGGAACTATTATGAGCAGTGAAACCACCGGCATTTTAATTATTTTTCTATTGCTGGCGATAAATGCTTTTTTCGTCGCCGCCGAATTTGCCTTGGTCAAGGCTCGGGCATTTCGGATCGATTTACTGGCCGACAGCGGTAGCCGGGCGGCTAAACTTACTCAACGCATTCAACTAAATCTAGAATCATATCTGGCCGCTTGCCAGCTAGGAATCACGATGGCATCGCTAGGCCTCGGTTGGGTTGGTGAGCCAGTTGTTGCCGCATTATTGGAACCTGCTTTTCATGCCATGGGTATGTCTGACAAGGTGGTGCACACAACCTCATTTATCCTAGGGTTTCTTATTTTCTCTTCGCTACACATTATCATTGGCGAGCAGGTACCGAAAACATTCGCGATTCGCAAATCTGAGCCTGTGTCGTTATGGTCAGCTTACCCATTGCACGGTTTTTATATGCTGGCGTATCCGTTGAATTGGTTACTAAATAAGGCATCGGGCTCGATACTATCGTTCTTTAATGTTGAGGAAGCGACGCACGGCGATATTTATTCGAATGATGAAATTCGCGGCATTATCGATACCTCTGAGCAGCATGGCGAACTCGATACTGACAGGGCGGTCATGCTGCAGAATATGTTTAAATTCGACAGTCATTCGGTGCAGCAAATCATGGTGCCTCGTACCGAAGTTGAAGTAATTAATTTGCAATCTAGCTGGGAGGATATGCTCAGCGTTATCAGGGTAGCCGACATTCTCGTTTTCCGGTTTTTGACGGTAGTGCTGATAATCCGGTGGGAGTGGTATTGGTAAAAGATATTTACAGCGAGATCGTCGGTCAGGACGAGGTTGCTGACCCGGTAGAGATAGTCAGAAAATGCTTACGTACACCGCTGCTCGTGCCAGAAAGCCAGCAAGTAAGTAAACTTTTCGAAATTATGCGCCGTGATCGTATACATTTGGCCATAGTGATGGACGAATACGGCAGCTTCTCAGGTGTTGTGACCATGGAAGACATGCTTGAAGAAATTGTTGGTGAAATTTCAGATGAACTTGATTTTGATGACTCTGATGTAGTCGCCACTTGGTTAGTCGACCACTGGGAAACTAATGGGTCGGTTTCGATGACCGATTTCTCACGCACTACCGGCACAGCACTCGAGAGCATCCCTGATACCAATACGCTGAATGGCTTGTTTATGAAGCAACTTGACCGAATGCCTAAGCAGGGTGACGAGATAGAATGTTTTGGTTTTAAATTCATTGCTATCGACGAAGAGGGTAATCGTATCGGCAGAATTGAGGTATACCCAGCGCAAGTTACCGCCGATGAAATTGAAGATTATGTGCCGAATAACGGACCTGAACTGGGTTAGGCTGACTGGCTAGACAGCTGACTTTTTGTACATGCGATTTGATCTCGCAAAGATAATAACTACTTGAATAGAGACTGCTTGGCTGAATAAACACCCTACTTGATCAGAGGCTCCTTAAATGACATGGATGTCGATAGGTATTGCTTCGGTGGGTCTCAAATATAGCGTGATCGTTTTCTCAACATTGTGCTGGCATGGATCGAAAATAGTAATCGACTTGCTCTAAAGATTTCGTTTTACACTAGCGATGATTAAGAGCAATGTACGCGCGTCATCAGTAAGGGCTTGATTGGGCTCTGGCAACTTAAACAATCATTCGCGGACAGGCATTGATAACAGAGTTTGAACACAACTTACTGGTGACATTCACATCAGAAAACTAATTTGGCTGGCCAAGTTAATTGATGCAGCATCTGCGAAACAGGCTTATTTAATTCATGCTCTAATGATCAAGCTCGGCCTTGCTTTACATATCTGATTTTACTAATCAGGTTGGTGTTTGATAAACGTGAACCCTTACTTTTGTGTAATGAGGATTGAAAACAACAGTTGTCATGACTACATTTTATGCACTGTCCGTAGAACCTTGTTGTAAAGCATAACTATTTAATAATTAGGATCAATAATGAAAAAACTAACATCCATCTCGATCTTGGCCGCATTAGTCGGCTCATCAGCGGCTTACGCCCAATCGGAACAGCAAATTGTTTCAAGTAAGGTTCTAAACCGAACTCCGATTATGGAAAGTATACAGATTTCGACACCAAAGCGGGTTTGCTATCAAGAGCAAGTTGTTACGCAAAACACCAAGTCGTATACGCCATCGATCTTGGGTGGCATCGTCGGCGCTGCGGTCGGTAATCAGGTAGGCAGTGGCAGAGGTAAAGATTTGGCCACAGTAGCTGGCGGAGTACTAGGTGCATCTGTAGGTCGCGACGTACAGAACAAAAACGCACAAACTCATACAGCTTTGGTTGAACGTTGTCATGATGAAACCGAGTATCATTATGAAGAGAGAGTCACCGGTTGGCGCGTAACGTATGAGTACAATGGCCAATCTTATATCACTCGTACAGACAGTGATCCGGGCGAAACTCTTAAACTTCGAGTTAATGTTCAGCCTTTGTAGTGTAAGTGGATAGCTTCTGGCAATTGAGACAAAGCTAAAAGAACTAAGAGCTCGCTTTCAACTAGATGTTGAAAGCGAGTTTTTTTATGTGGTCGCCCTGTGCAATAAACTTTAGCGGTCCCTAGCAATACAAGCCTAGCTTATAGGCTTCCAATTATTCTATTAGGCGCCAAATTAATCTAAGACTAGCTAATCATCGACAGCAAAAGAGCATTGTAGGCGACAAATGCGATTAGCAAGACCAATGCATCGATACGACTGATTGCGCCCTGACGGCTTACTCCATTACGCCGATAGCCCCAAGCCATGAATAGTAAGCCTACCGTCATTAGCAATACCACTGGCAAGTCGCGCAAAATAACATCTGGATTAATATCAGTCATTGGTGAAATAAACCCAGCAATGCCAGCGACGGCCAAAATATTGAACATATTTGAGCCAACAACGTTACCAATAGCAATGTCATGCTGACCCTTGCGCGCAGCAACGACAGAGGCGGCCAGTTCGGGCAAGGAGGTTCCCAAAGCGACAACGGTAAGGCCGATAACCAAGTTACTAACGCCCATAATTTCGGCGATACCAACTGCGCCCCAGACTAATATTTTTGAACTCACGATCATTAATAGTAGGCCCACTACTAGCCAAAAAATTGACCATTTTAATGAGAGTTCGTTAATGCTAATTTGTTGCTCAACCTCTACGCCTAAATGGTCTTTACTTTGGCGCTTGGCGGTATAAATAGCCCAGCCAATTAACAACGCAAAGCCAAATAGCAAGCCGGCAGACTCGATTCGTGTGAGTTGCCCATCGAGGATAAAAAAACCAAATAAAAGCACAATTGCAATTAACAGTGGTATTTCTTTACGCACTATTTTTGAGTGCACTATTATTGGTGACACCAGCGCGGTTATGCCGAGTACTAGCCCGGTATTGACTATGTTTGACCCCAACGCGTTGCCCAGAGCCAAGTCAGGGTTTCCGTCAAGTGCCGCTTGTGCAGATACCAGCATTTCTGGCGCGGATGTACCAAAGCCGACAATTACCATGCCGATCAGCAGCGGTGAGATACCAAAATAACTGGCGGTAGATGCTGAGCCAGAAATAAAGCGTTCGGCACTCCAAACTAGCAGTGCGAAGCCACTAATGATGGCCAATAAAGCTAATGTCACAATTTATCCTCTAAAAACGATTATTCTATTGGCGGCTAAACACAGAACCAGGCAAACAATGAGCTGGGTCATTCACTTTTACCCGACTCACTTATTTCTTGCTGTGAGGCATTTTCCTTAAGTGTTTGTGGTTTCCGAGTTGTTACCATGGCATCGGTCGCAGCACCAATTCGGGAGTGATCCCAAGCTGAGTTAACGCCAAATACGTTAGACATCAAAGCGGCGATATATTTTGCTGAATTGGCTTCTTCGCTTTCGGCTTTGCTTTCAACTTTGCTTTCAACTATGGCGATAGAATTCATCAAGTTTTGCTTATCGCCCATGTATTTTCCACATTTCGATAATGTTCCGTCTTCAAGGGTTTTGCATGCGTAGAGCGAACCGCTTTTGAAGTATACCGCTTTATCATTAAGCTCTGGTGCGTAAGCATAGCGATATCGTCGTTTGGTGAGATACATATATTTTTTCATTTGCAAGCTTGACCAGGCATCAACCAACTTGCCTTGTTCCATACGAAACATCAGCCTAGCTAATTCGCGGGTGGTAGCGAAAGACGTAATGCCCGGGACCTTCTGTTTGCCTGCGCTGGTGAACATTGAACCCTGTTGTAGATTGCTGGTGTCAATTGCTGCAGCAGTTAAGGGCTCGGTAATAACACTACGTGCTAACGACGCTAGTTCAGTTTTCGACGTTTTGGCGAAGAAATCGTGACGAGTCTCTGCATCAACTGGGTAAGCTTTGCCAAAATGCTTTACTAGCATGGCTTCTCGCCAAATGATCGCTCCCGCCGCATTGGCCGAGGGCGAAATCGCGTGGTCTATCCATTCGCTTAGACTAAATATATCGGTTTGGTTAATGACTGAGAAAGTATTTCTATTTAGCTCAGCGTTCCATTTTGGTACTGAATGGCTTTCGCGGGTAACCCAGTCGCCGGCTTGGACCATGGTGTTTTTTAATAGCTCCGCTCGCTGGGCAGGTTCGGGGAACGTTTCAGATAAAGCATGGAATAGGGCGGTCATACACAATAACTTACCGACACTTCCGGGGTTTTGTTTTAGGTCAGGCCTGAGGCCTGCCCAGCGTAGATTTTCGACGTCTGAGTAATCGACAATGACCATGCTATAACTTGCGTCACGTTTGCTCAGCATGGCCGATATCGCGTTCGACAGCTCTTGGTCTTGTTCAAGTGCGTCAAAGTCAACACCCTGATAATCTATTAGACTCAATTTCACATCAGCGACGTGCCATAGCTGACCGGCTTTAAGTTTTGCCGCTTCTGCTGGCATCGAATATCCTTTTAATCGGTGGATTCCTGATTCTTCTTCGCCATCGAGCGGGTAGGCAACAGCGGTAAACGGCAGCAGTGTGATTAAAGTCGCTACAAGTATTAAAGCTATAAGTTTGTTGATCATGATTATTGCTCGTTCGCGGCTGTTGGTGTGCCAATACGGCCGGATAAATTGACTATACTTGATAAATTAGCCTTTAACTGGCTAGTAGAAGCCTGCTTTTTTGCTATCAGTTGCCGCAATACTGTGTCAGCACGCTGGGTGTTCTTCTCGACTAATGGTCGTATCTGGAAGAGGGTCAACTTGCCGTCAACAAAGCCAAACTCGATATCCCACGGACGTTGCTTACCAGCCTCGTCATAAACCGGTGAATATTTCTCGCCAACTTCAGCGGCTAATTGTCGCAACTGCTCGATATCGCTTTGATTCAGAACCCGGCCTGCGGGGGCGGCAACCCAGTTAATGCCGCCAGAACTGTTTAGCTGGCGTTGATAGGGCGTTTTCGCCTCTGAAATTAAGATTGTTTGATCGCTTGGTAAAATAACGATACCCTCGGCGGCTTCGCCAGACACCGCGCCGCCAACACCCCAAGCGGTAGAGACTGTAAGGCCGGGGCTAGTGTTATCAATCAGGTTGCCGGTTACTAACACGCCAGATTTTTCAGAGGCGACGCTTTTCATAACCAGCACCGATGCATAAATTTTCTCGGGGTTAGTTAATAAGCTTGATCGCCAAGCTATTGCGCGAGGGCTTAACACCGATGCCCATACTTGAGGTATGCCATTAAAGATGTTTTCGCTGCCGGTAACATTGGCGAGCGTCTCCGACAGACCCGCACCGGTAAACTGTGGTAAGTCTTCGACGTTGGTGTCAGAGCGAATAAATACGCCATATGATCCTGACTCTCCAAATTCGTTTTTCATCGACGCTACCAGCGCTGATTTCATCTGTGGTGAGAGTGTTAGGCTATTAATTGCGGCTCGGATACTGGCAAGCTCGGTATTTAATGCTTGCTCAGAGATAGCCCCAGACGAATGCGAGGCGTAGACAGATTCAATCCGCTTAGCAATGCCTGCTTCACTCAGTTGTGCATAGTAGATGCCGAACGGAATAGCTAAAGCCGGTGCAACTTTACCCGGAAAAAGGTGATTCAACTCACCAAGGTTCGCGGCCTTTGGCCCAATAACTTTACCCGATAAACTGCGACGGATTTGTGCTAGCGGCAAAAAGGTTTGGCTACTTAACTGCGCAGGTGGAACAGAAATTTTCTGATCTATATTTTGCTTGTTCTTACTTGGAAATAACTGGTCTATATCTTTTACGGTATCGGCTAGACGAAGCACAACGTTGCCATCAGAGCTTACTACCAAGATTACTTCACGACCTTCATAGGGTTTGATTAGGTCTATCACTGAAAAGTCGATTGCTACGTTTGGAATACCAAAATTGCGGGCCAGTAACTGAACATGGGACAGTGCATTTCCTTCGCCTAATGTTAAAATGCCTGCTACAGGTTTAAGCTCAGCAATGGTTTCGGGTAATGCAACGATATCGCCAGGGTTAGGAGTTGCGTTTTCAGCCGCATCGAGGGTCTCGAAAATTCGTAAGGTACCGCGCGCCAACCCTGGGTTAAGTGCAATGGCACTACTTACCGATTTATCGGCTATCATCACTTCGCTACCGCTGAGGTTAGCAACATCTTGGCTCAACACCTTGAGCACGTCGCCCATTAGCCAAAGTGGCGAGCCGCATAATAAGTCATCAGTGAAGCGAACAGCTCTTGAATCAAGCGCTCCGTAGCTTACTAAGGCTTCTGCGAAGGTATAGCGAACGTTGCTTGCCGCCCAACCAAGAATCCGCTTTAATTGCGCTATATTGTTTATATATTGTTCAATGCTGACGCTATTGTCAGTGGCTTTTTCGATCGCTTCACGTGCCGATAAAAGCTCACCACTTGAGATCAACCCTGAGCCGTATACACAATTTAATAATGCTTCGCTGCTGTTAAGAATAGCGGCTCTTGAATTGTAAATACGTTCTGAGCTGGATAAAAACTCGAGTTGTACTTCGGTCTCAAGGTTTCCGAGTAGGTCGATTAATACTAGCCGATCACTTTTGCTTGCCTCACTTAAGAGGCTATCGCGAACTTTTTTACTAGCAATACAAAGGCGATCCATTTTGAGTGCGTTATCACCCGCTAAGGCCATCTCTACAGCCGATTTCCATTGTTTAGTCGGCTGGCTTTTAAGCTTGCTTAATTGTTGATTGAGTCGCAGTCGACGCCCTTTTTCTCCGTAAAGAGTATCAATGTCATCGGCTAGCGATAATGCCAACTGGCGGGCCGACTGATCGGTTTTATTCGGCGCTTGAGCTGCCCATGCTCGAAGGCGCCCAGCAGACAAAGCCGAGGGTGATGAATGAATTTCAGCCCTAAGTGGCTCTGCGCTTGAGTCTTTCTCAGCAAGATCAATCGCAGCCCGACGTACTTTTCTCGACAGGTCAGTGTCTTCGTCGTGAGGTATTACACGAGCTAATTCACGTATAAGTAGATAATTGCGATTCAACCAATCACTATCAGCAACGGCATCGATTAATATCTTGCGACCACTTTCTACCTCATCTTCGATTTGCGCTCGACCACGATAGCTTTTCGCTTTGCGTAAAACCCAACCATCATCAACGTCTAATAGATATTTTTCGAGAGCCAGCTCCCGTAAGCGCTGATAACGACCTTTAGATGCGACTAACTGCTCGAATGTAAGTGGGGCAAAGATAGTTCCTACATTCCAGCCAAGTTCGGCCAACCGTGCATGCTCAGATGAATATTCGGCGTGTTGACGGCCGCCACCATGATCCTTACAAGCAGATGGCTTCGGGGCTAGTATCGTACCATCGTTGCAATACCATCGAATTCGGCTGTATTGGCCTCGAGGATTGTCGATCATCTGCTTGACAATTTGCTTCGCCTCGGCCAATACTGCGCCCGACGGTGTGTCTACTGGCCCAGCAAGTGCAGTTTGTAGAGTTAAGGCGGCTATTGAACTGACAAAACCAACTATTCTTTTATATAAACGGCCATGAGCACTGACAATGAGTCTTTGAAACATCTTTCTTACCTAGAGCGCTTTATGCGCTTGTTTGCCGACGTTAAAGCTCAAGAGGGCGTAACGTGCTTGATTCTCATAGCCAATATTTTTCTCATACTGACCGCATACTATCTGATTAAACCAGTGCGTGAAAGTTGGCTTGTGGTCACCGACATTCAGGGTTTTACTAAAGTTGAGGTGAAAGCGTATTCGGCGTTTGCGCAAAGCCTTTTATTAGTCGCGATCTTACCTTTGTATTCACGGCTTGCCGCAACTGTTTCACGCAGAACTCTCATACTCAGTGTTGGTGGTTGTTTCGCATTATTGCTACTAGGCTTCTGGTTCGTTCAACCAGGGTCAGCGTTATCTCTATTTCCCTATATGGGGATCATTTTCTATCTTTTTGTAGGAATTTTCAGTGTTACCTTAGTTGCTCAGTTTTGGGCTTTCAGTTCTGACCTTTATGGGCCAGAGCGAGGTAAGCGGCTATTCCCGATTGTTGCCATAGGCGCAGCTTTGGGGGCGGTGTTTGGCTCGTGGATCGGCGAACATCTGATTCGCGATGTCGGAGTCGAGGCGTTCGATCTAATTTTAATGTCATTAGTTCCCCTAGGCTTGGCGTTAGCAATGGCGGCTTGGTCTGATCGACGAGGAACCTATGGCTCGCCGTCGGCCTGGACAACTGATCGCTGGCAAGAAGCGGCAGCACCTTCTAGTCAAGGCCCATTTAACTTAATTATGGGGCATCGTTACTTAGTCGCAACGGCGCTAATGATATTAATATTCACCTGGGTCGTTGCCAGTGGCGATAATATTTTATTTGCTGTGGTGCAAGAGACTGTAACCGAATCTTTGGCCGCTCAGAACCTAAGCGATGCTGATTACGCTATCGCCCTTAAAGAAGCCACCACCTTGTTCTACAGCAGTTTGTATTTCTGGGTGAATTTGTGTGCCTTGATTCTACAAGCGTTTTTTGTATCCCGAATTTTGAAGTACGGTGGTATGCGAATGTTGTTGTTAACCACGCCGATCATTTCTTTATTCGCTTATGCCGCAATGATGTTTGCGCCGGTGCTGGCGATTGTGAAAGCGGTCAAAGTAGCCGAAAACTCGAGTAATTTATCGGTCAATAACACCGCCCGGCATATGCTTTGGCTACCTACCAGTAAAGAAATGCTTTACAAAGCTAAGCCAACAATCGATACCTTATTTGTCCGTTTGGGCGATGGTATGGCAGCGCTCACAGTTTTAATCGGCACCCGAGTTGTTGAGCTGACCATGGCTAACTTTATTTTCATTAATCTTGTTTTGATCGTGGTTTGGATTATTCTCTGCATTTATCTTTACCAAGAAAATCATCGTTGGTCTGAGGCACAGCTTGAGGAGTTCGCCGATGTTATACCTAAATAGAAATAGCCGTATAGTCTGTATGGCTGTTGTTCTAATGAGTGCCATGGTTAATAGCGTTTTTAACCTATCAGGTGCTTCAGAGTCAAAACCGATCGCTCAATTTAACGATTCTGAATTGCAGCAGATGCTGCAGGTAGCCCTTGAGCAGAACAATCGTACGAAACGGCTGATTGGCAACAAAAAGCTCTCGGTGTGCTTAATAGACATGCAGCATGAGCGCCCTAGAAGTGCCAGCATCAATGGTGATCATATGATGTACGCGGCTAGCCTGCCTAAAATTGCGATTCTTTTTGCCGCCTATGCTTCTTTTGAAGATGGTTCATTAGCCGAAACCCCAGAAATTAGAAAAGATTTGGCTCGCATGATTCGAGTGTCTAGTAATGCGGCCGCGACGAGAATGATCGACCGGATAGGCTTCGATAAGATTCAATCGTTGTTGCAAGATCCAAAATATAAGTTTTACGATAAACAAGCCGGAGGAGGTCTTTGGGTTGGTAAGCGCTACGCGAGCAAAGGCGTGCGGCGCGGAGACCCGCTTTACAATATCTCGCATGGCGCAACGGCCGATCAGGTTTGTCGTTTTTTTCATATGCTTAGTAAAGAGGAGCTAGTCAATCAAACGAGGTCGCGGCAAATGTTATCTGATCTAGGCACCCCTGGTTTGCATCATAAATTTGTATCACAAGTCGACCTATTGGCACCCAGGGCCGCGGTTTACCGTAAGTCTGGTAGTTGGCGAAACTGGCATGCAGACGCGATAATGGTCAAAGGCGTTAATTGGCGGGACTATATTTTGGTTGGCTTAGTCGAGAGCAAAAACGGTGAGCAAATTATTCGAGAACTACTGACTACGGTTGACGGACTGATTAAGCCACCAGCTTCGCAGTAAATTCAGAGCAAAGGCGTAGACTAATAAAAAGCCCTAGCCTAATAATACGGCGCAGTCTATATAATCAAAAAAGCTCTATCATCAACCTTCGTTAATAGAGTGTTGATGATAGATTTTATCAATTTAGGTTGGCATCGAAACAATGAGCCGCTACTCTAAGGTCAACTATCGCAGTGCGGTGTCGCTTATCGTTCCACCGAATTTCACCTAAACATAATTTAATTTACATTAGCGAGAACACCATGTCTAAAACACCCTACATTACTTCACGATCTTCCATGCTAATTTTAACCCTTGCTTTGACGACTCTGGCTAGCGGTTGCACATGGGTTAAAAAAACTCCAGAAGCGCTAAACGTGAGAACAGTGCCAATTGATAGAGTAGCCGACTGTAAGTCAATGGGTAGCGTCACCACCAATACAGTTGATAGTATTTCAGTGGTTAATCGTAGTGCTCAAACAGTTGAGAAAGAACTCGAAGCTTTAGCCCAAAACCAAGCCGCTGAGTCGGGCGCGGATACCATTGTTGCGACCACAAAGGTGGTTAATGGTACAAGAACATTTGCTATGTATAAGTGCTTAAACTAGTTCGACTTAAAAACTCAATAGGCATTTAAGCCGACACCTTAAACCTAATTACCAAACCTCAGAGGTCAGTATGTCACAACATCGAGAAAATGAGATTCCACAACAAGCATTTGACTGGTACGACGACTATGCTCACGGCGGGATGGATCGAAGAACGTTCATGAATAAGTTAGGCACCTTAGCGGCGCTTGGTTATTCGATGACGGCATTAACAAGCGCGCTGATGCCTAACTATGCACTGGCCGAGCAAGTGTCGTTTAATGACCCAAATATAGTCGCTAGCTATCAAACATTTGCCTCTCCTGATGGCCATGGTGAAGGAGGAGGGTATTTAGTAACCCCAACGCAGGTGACGCGCGAATTGCCCGCGGTGTTAGTGGTACACGAGAACCGAGGTTTAAACCCCTATGTAAAGGATGTAGCCAGACGGCTGGCTAAAGCTGGCTTTCTCGCCTTTGCACCAGACGCGTTATTTCCGCTCGGTGGTTATCCTGGCAATGATGATGAAGGTAAAGCTTTGCAACGTTCTATGGATAGACTGAAGCTGCAACATGATTTTGTTGCGGCCGCCAAATATTTGAAACAAAACGCCAAAAGTAACGGAAAGTTGGGCGCAGTCGGATTTTGCTATGGAGGTTATATTGTTAACTATCTGGCCGCAGTCGAATCGGATTTACTCGCAGCGGGCGTGCCTTTTTATGGTACACCGGCCGCACCCGAGCTAAGAAAGAATATAAAAGCACCGCTGCTTGTCCAGCTTGGCGAGCTTGATGAAAGAGTCAACGCGACGTGGCCTGACTATCAGAAAGACTTGGATAGTCTTAATGTGTCGTACAAAATGCATATGTACGAAGGAGCAATGCATGGCTTTCACAACGACTCAACAGCTCGTTATGACGAAAAAAATGCCGCACTCGCTTGGCAGCGCACCCTCGACTTCTTTGCTGAGAAGCTCAATTAGGCCGCAGTTGTATCTCCCGTTTTAGCGTAGGCAGTCAAAACTCGTCTGTGCTGATGGGCAACAAAAAAAAGGCCCTCTTAGATAAGAGGGCCAAGCTACCAAAAGGCGCTAGGATTACGAGTAAACTGCTTAGTTAGCTATCCACATTCATCTACATTTGGAGTAGTTCTGAATGAAACTTCCGAGAAAGAGATAGTCAACGCCCCAGCTGAAGTTATTTGAAATGGTGCTACGATCTTATCTAACGATATACCCGCTTTCTCAAAGCACGCGAGGCTAACATTGACTTCTTGCCATTCGCTTGGCGCTAGCTTTTGCAACTCGCTGGTAATATCGACCGCGCCCGGGCAATCGGCTTCACAGCCCATACTAAGTTTAATTGGTCCGTTAATTGCGCTATCGATACGTAAATTCAGAAACAAGGACTGACCATTTTCGCGTTGCTGGGTTAAATCTACAGGCTCCGACGTGACCAACGAGAACTTACTTGTTTGATTTTCAGCAAAGACAACTTGCCGCGCGTCTTCTTGAATTTCCTTGTCTATGGTTCTGACCTTTAGGCCTTCTACCTCAACTATATTACTGGTCATGGGCAGTGCGTTATTCGCTGAGCTAACCATTGCTCTATACGGAGCTCGAATTGTTTTCTTGAATAGTATTAAGTTAGCGCTACCATCGGCACCGATCAACTCAACCTTAAGCGAGTCGTCTAATTGTAACTGGCCCTGATTATTAGCGGCGCTGTAACTAAGGCCGAAGCCATACGGCAACAGCGGACCTTTGTTTAGGTCATCGTAGTCTGGGTCGTTTCTATTTACCAAACTTTGCCGTGGCGACGAAGGCCATGAATAGGATAAGCGCCCACTAAAGTCATGTTTAATTGATCCGTCAGGGTTAGCTAGTAAAACATCGCTGACGCCGTTGCCTTCGCTGCCAGGCAACCATGCGGCGACAAACGCGTCTGATGCATTAAGCTCAGCATTAACGTACAGAGGTCGACCGGAGATAAACACTGACACCACTGGAATACCTTCCGACTTAAGTCTTTCGAGTAGCGCAAGATCTGACTTTACACTTTGCTGATAGGCAACATTTTTGATGTCACCAACGCCTTCTGCGTAGGGCTCTTCTCCAAACACCACGATAGCAACATCGGGTTTACTCTGATAACGGCCGTCGATTGATAAGCTCGACTTGCCTCCAGCATCTTCAACGGCTTGTGCAAATCCATCATAGATCGATTGGCCACCAGGGAAGTCTTCATTGGTATTATTAGTGCCTTGCCAAGTAATAGTCCAGCCGCCGGATTGCTTGCCGATATTATTTGCTGCATCGCCGGCTATTAATATATTTTTGCTCGGGTTGATTGGTAAGGTATTGTTCTTGTTTTTTAGCAATACTAATGATTCACGTACGGCCTGGCGAGCGATAGCTCGATGCTCAGGCGATCCAATGATATCCAATTTTCCTGACAGCGGGCGCTTGGCTGGGCTTGGTTTATCGAATACACCGGCACGTAATTTAACTCGCAATATTCTACTTACGGCATCATCTATACGGCTTTGTGGTATTTCGCCACTGTTGACCTGAGCAATGGTGTTATCCATTAGTGGTTTCCACGCATCACCCGATGCCATGAATATGTCTAAGCCAGCGTTGATCGTTGCCGCACAGTTGTAGTTGGTGCACCCCTGTATTTGACCATGGCCTAACCAATCGCCCACGACCAAACCATCGAATCCCATTTTGTTTTTTAATACGTCGGTAAGTAAATATTTATGGCCATGCATTTTTTTTCCGTGCCAGCTATTAAACGACGCCATTACGGTTTGTGCGCCGGCGGTAAGGCCTCCAACGTAGCCTTGCGCATGAATATCAAACAACGTTTGTTCGTCGTCTATATTATCACCTTGGTCAACGCCACCTTCGGTGCCGCCGTCTCCCAAGAAATGTTTTACCGTGGAGATAACACGCTTATCGCTTAAAAAGTCACCATCAATTGAGCCTTGGAGACCGGTGACGATGGCCGCTGAATAGCTCTTAACAATTTCGGGATCTTCAGAGTAGCCTTCGTAGGTTCTTCCCCAACGGTCATCGCGCACTACCGCAACCGTGGGCGCAAACACCCAGTCGATACCTGTTGCCATTACTTCGCGCGCAGTCGCCTGAGCAATGCGTTCGATTAGTTCCGGGTTATTCGCCGCGCCGAGGCCAATGTTGTGCGGGAATAGGGTGGCGCCAATAACATTATTATGGCCATGCACTGCATCAGTTCCCCAAATAGCCGGGATACTTGAGCCATCGAGCGTGTCATCAATCGACGCTTGGTACATATTCTCTGCAAGGGTGATCCAGTCTTCTGGGCTTGCATGTTTATCATTGTTTGGGAACGCGCCGCCGCCATTTAAGTAGGAGCCAAAGCCGTACCGCCTCATGTCTTCAACCGTGAAGTCGCGAATTTCAGGCTGTATCATTTGTGCTATTTTCTGCTCTAGAGTCATTTTCGAGAGCAGTTCCTTAATCTTGGCCTCTAGCTCGATATCGTAGGTTTTAGAATAATCTAAGCTAGGCCAAATATCGATATTTCCGGCATGCAGGTCCTTTGGGGTTGTCGGCGAATTTTCTTCTTGTGTACTTGAAGATTGTGCTTCTTTGCTGGCCTGATCGTTCGATTGATTACATCCTACAAAACCTAATAGGATAACGCTCAGGAACAAATAGCGAGTTACTCGACGATAGTCTTTTATGAATTGGCGTTTGAATTTAGATGACGTTTCCATGGGAACATTACGCTCTTATTTGAATAATAGTTATTACACTAGTTTGGCATATTCACTAAACAGGTCGACCAAGTTACCGAAAATTCAATAACTTGGTCAAATTAGAAAGGTTTAAAATGGTCTCAACTCTTTGCACCTGAAGATCAATTAGGCAAGTCGGCCGGTAGTTTATTAAGCTAGTTTTGTAGCTGGGCCGACAATTGTTCAGAGCGATACTGGGTTGGTGTTGACCCGACTAATTTTTTAAAAAATGAGTTATATGTTGCTTTGCTATTGAAGCCGCACTCACCTGAAATATCTATCATGGTTTTATGCTTTTGCTCAGGGTCAGATAAAATTAGCTTCGCTTCATTAATACGATATGAATTTACAAATTCGTAAAAATTAGTCTTGAAGTGTTTTTTAATCGCCACTGACAGCGCTCTCGGGTGCATTGAAAGCTGAGAAGCGAGTTGCTCTAAGTTGAGTAGCGGCAGCAAATAGGGCTTTTCATATAGCATGTGGTTTTCAATTTTTTTTGCCAGCGCTGGGTCCAAGCTTTGGTTATCTTGCTCTTGTGCCGGCCCTTCCTCCGTCATGTGCCCATCAAAAATGCTTGAGCGCTGTAAACTTAAGAACATCAATGCAGTAATAAGGCCGAAGGTCAGATAATTTCCGGCTAATCCCATGTAGTTAAAGACAGAATCGCCCAAATCTGGCGCGAAAATGGCCACTGAGACCACAATTAGAATCCAAACACGAACCGCAGTAAATGCGATCACCAATATACTTAACCAACCAATATCAATTTTTTCGATATTAGAGAATCGGTCGCGAAGCTCATTTCTAGCGCGGCGTATGTCTACTAAGCAAAGGATTCCGAAGAATACCCGTAAACCTTCTCGTACGGCTTCGATACCGTGGCGCACCGAGGGTGCATCTGCATTTAACTCAGCGGCTAAAAATTCGGACTTGTTGAGTGCATCTAAAGAATAGAAAGCCACTGACATATAAATGAAGTAAATTGCTGTGGGCAGCAGATATAAGGCATCTTTTTTGCGTAAAGTGAAATTCTTACGAAGTATAGACCGTGTGTACCAAAGTAGAAGCGGCCCTTCAATCCAGTAGGCAATATCAAAAATATGAAATAACTTAGGCGAAATCTGCAGTCCTAAAGCCCTAAGTTCAGGGTTATAATTAACCAAAACATGTAATGGAATTGCGATTTGTGCTACGAAAAAACCAATTAGAAAGTAATCACTTATGTGGCGCTCGTGCTTTACCCATAGGATCAGAAGGATGAACAATAGGCTTTGAAAGCCAGTCGCCAAAAGCACAGTATCGTGAAAATTTAATATATAGGCGGACATTTCATAATTGGTATTAAGTATTATTTTTATAATTTAAGTTTAAAGCATATTCATTTTGAAAATCAGTGCAACTAATGAAATTACACTATTTAGACGACCAAATTACGTAATCTGCACTCAGTTAGTCGAATCATCCGGTGGTATTCAGTAACTTGACTGTCAGCACTCGGCTGATGTTGTCGCAAATAGCGGTTGGGTGTAGCGTATTTAGTACCATACCTTTTAACCAGAATTAGGTGGGTACTCTTGCTACGAACGAGCTCTTGAGTGTAAAGAGTAATAATTAAAATAAATATAAAGAGAGGAAGGCAATGAGGTCTAATAGCAATCTTGGTCAACGTACCGAGCTGTCAAAGGCAGTAGCGTCGGCTATAAACGTTTCACCTAGTACAAGATCGACAATTATAGGCTTAGCGATGGGCGCGACATTATTCGCACCCTCTACAGCTTTTGCTCAACAAACAGGCTCACAAGCGAACAGCACTTTAGAGGAAGTTGTAGTCACTGGTATTCGCAGCAGCTTGAAGCGTGTCAGTGATATGAAACGCGCAGCTGATGGAGTGGTTGATGGTATTTCAGCTGAAGATATCGGCTCTTTCCCGGATACTAACTTAGCCGAGTCACTACAGCGTATTACCGGTGTTTCAATTGACCGTAGCCGTGGTGAAGGAAGTAAAGTAACCGTTCGTGGCTTCGGGCCTGGATTTAACTTGGTAACCTTAAATGGTCGCCAAATGCCGACGGCGAATGGCGATGATCGATCATTTGATTTTGCCGATCTGGCTTCCGAAGGCATTTCAGGAGTGCAAATATATAAAACTGGTAACGCTGATGTTCCTACGGGTGGCATTGGTGGCACAATTAACATCCAAACGACTAAGCCACTAGACTCGCCAGGCCTTAAGACAGTTGTTTCGGCTAAAGCGGTTCACGACACGTCAACCGAGAAGGGCGATGATATTACGCCTGAGTTGTCGGGTATCTATTCGAATACCTTTGCTAACGATACCTTTGGTATTGCGGTAAGTGGTAGTTATCAAAAGCGTGACAATGCTGTCAATACTGGAACAACGGGTGATTTCAACGGATTCCAAGGCACCCATAATGGCTGGGGATCAATCCCTGACAACGCTGCACAAGTAAATCGTCCAGGCGACTCTGATATTTTTGTAGTTCCGCAAAGCATCGGCTATGAGCTTGCTGAATTTAGCCGTGAACGCATAAACGGACAGCTTACTCTACAGTGGGCTCCAACCGAAAATATTACAGGTACGGTTGATTATACTTTTTCAGAAGTGGAATCAGAGCGCACATTCAACAATTATTCTGCCTGGTTTAACTACGGCGACCTCTCGACTCAATTTAGCGATGGGCCAATTGCCTCACCGATTATTTTCTCTGAAGGTAGCACGTCAAACGACTTTGCCATGGCCGCAGGCCAAGATGGTACCAAGACTGAGAATAGTTCAGTAGGTATCAATTTAGAGTGGCAAGTTAATGATCGACTGGCGTTTGAATTTGATGCCCATAGTTCATCTGCAGAGAGTGGTCCAATCGGCAATAACGGCACAGCATCACAACTCGCGATTGCAAGTTTTACTCGAGCACGAACTACCGCGACGTTCAATGGCGATCTGCCGATTTTGAGCCTTGATTTAGCTCGCCCCCTAAACGCCAATGATATGATCGTCACCGGCAGTGTTTTCGACACTAAGAAGACCGAAATGGAGATTGATCAGGTAGCTGTTAGTGGTACTTATGATCTGAATGACGCCAGCGCGATCGACTTTGGTGTTCAATTAACCAATGTCGATAATCGTTCGCAATTTTCTAATGTTCAACGCAATACTTGGGGTGGCACTACTCAACCAGGCGATATCGCTGACCTTCTGACTCCAGCCTCTGCTGCTGGTGCATTTGATCAGATTTCCAATGGTAATGACGCAAGTCGACAAGTAGATTTCTTTACTTTCGATATAGATGCGTTGGCAAGACGAACCGAGCAACTCGGAGCAACCCAGTCAACGGGTGGCGATTGTGGCACCGGCCTTTGTGCGAGTAGTGATTTCACTACCGATCGAATAACCGAAGAAGAATCAACAGCGCTCTATCTGCAATATAGATTTGGTACCGAGCTTGCCAGTATTCCGGTTAATATTAAGTTTGGCTTACGCTACGAGGAGACAGATGTCGACTCTCAAGCATTAGTTCCCGAGTATGGTTCAATTGTTCAAACCGGCGGCAATGAATTCGATGCGATTCCAACGGGTAATCAAACCTTCACTCGATTAACCGGTGATTATGACTTTGTTTTGCCTAACTTGGATGTCAAGTTTGATCTAACAGATGACATGGTTTTCCGTGCTTCTTATAGTGAAACGGTCGCTAGACCGGATTATACCGATATTCAAGGTGGCCTAACTATTAGTACCTTACTTCGTCAGAACGGTGGTAACGGTCAAAGTGGTAACCCAGGTTTACTGCCGTTTGAATCTGAAAATATTGATTTATCATTTGAGTATTACTTTGGTGATGGAGACTATGCCTCAATCGGTTATTTCAACAAAGACGTCTCCAATTTTATCGGCATTAGTACTTTGCAAGACCAAGTGTTGTTTCCTAACTTGATTCATCCGGCAACCGGTCAAGCAGCCACGTTTGATGTAACTGCTCCGGTAAATCAAGAAACCGCCAGTATTGACGGTTGGGAAGCGGCTTTGCAGTACTCCTTCGGTGAAACTGGTTTTGGTTTTATTGTTAATGCGACGATTGTCGACGGTGACATTGCCTATGACAGTGCTAGCTTAGATACTCAATTTGTATTAACCGGCCTAAGCGACTCAGCAAACGTAATCGGCTTTTACGAAAATGAACGCTTTCAAACTCGAATCGCCTATAACTGGCGTGACGATTTCTTCAATGGCATCGCTGGTGCTGCTGCAGGAACACCTGGCCCAGTCTTTGTAGACTCCTATGGTCAGTGGGATGTGAGTGCTAGTTATGATATCTCCGATAATCTAACGGTATTTGTAGAAGGCATTAATATTACCGATGAGACGACAGGTGCTTTTGGACGTGACCAACTGCAGAGAGTTAATGCGGCACAAACCGGTGCACGTTATAACCTTGGTGCTCGTTACTCCTTCTAAGCACAAAGTGGTAAATTGAATAACGAATTTGATTAAAAAGTTTGCCTTTGGAAGCCTTTTTTATTCAAGTAACATTTATTCAAGTAACTGGAAAAGCTAGGTGGCTCTTGTCACCTAGCTTTTTTCTGCTAAGGTTAAACTTAAAGTCGCAATTTAAAGTCTCGATCAAATTGGCTATGGCTGTCATGCTTTAGACCTATCAGTTTAGTTCTATTGATAATGTTCTGGGCTGATTTCTACGATCATCGAATTAAACTGGGTTTCTGATCATTAATGTCTGCAAAAAAAACGAAGGTAGTTATTGTTGGTGGAGGAACGGCAGGTTGGCTGACCGCAGGTATATTGGCCAGTCGCTTTGCTAGTGAAGGCCAGCAATCAATGCAGATCACGTTGATTGAATCACCTGATGTTCAAACAATTGGTGTTGGCGAGGGAACATGGCCGTCGATGCGGACCACGTTGCAAAAAATGGGTGTCTCTGAGACTGAGTTTATGCGCGACTGCGATGTCAGCTTAAAACAAGGTACAAGATTCGATGGTTGGGCTAGAGGCGGCAAAGAGAGCGACGATCATTACTACCATCCATTTTCTCTCCCACAAGGCTTCAGTACTATAAATCTAGCCAAGTATTGGCAACCATCAAGTGGTCTACCATTAAGTTCACAACCATTAAGTTCACAACCATTAAGTTCACAGCCAAGAAGTCACCAGGCACGTTTTGCTGACGCGGTTGGCTTGCAAAGTAGTATTTGTCACCGTGGCCTAGCGCCAAAACAAATTACTACGCCAGAATTTGCCTTCAATGCTAATTATGGTTATCACCTCGACGCTGGAAAATTGGCAGTTTTTTTAAACAAGCATTGCACCAATACGCTCGGTGTTAAGCATATTTTAGATCATGTTATCAGTGTCAACGCAGATGATGACGGTTATATAGAGTCAATAGACGCAGCAAAAATAGGCACTCTTGAGGGTGATCTATTTGTAGATTGCACCGGTTTTGCTTCAATTTTATTGGGTCAGCATTACGGTATAAAATTGCAAGATAAACGCGATGTGCTGTTTAACGACAGTGCCATAGCCGTTCATGTTCCGTATCAAGGCTCTAACGATCCAGTGTTATCGCACACCTTGTCTACGGCACAATCAGCGGGCTGGATTTGGGATATAGGCTTACCAACCCGTCGTGGAGTGGGTTATGTCTATTCCAGCGACCATACAAGTGATGACGCGGCCCACGATACCTTGATGAACTATGTATCTAGCAGTGTCGGTAGCGCTCAAGCTAAGCAGCTTGTTGGCCGGAAAATCCCCATTAAGCCCGGTTATCGAGAAAAATTTTGGCATAAAAATTGTGTCGCGATTGGATTGTCGGCCGGCTTTGTTGAGCCCATGGAAGCATCCGCATTGGTGCTGGTTGAATTGTCAGCGCAGATGCTAGCCGAGCAATTTCCAGCCGATCGACCAACCATGAATATCGTCGCTCAGAGATTCAACCAGAAATTCACCTATCGCTGGGAGCAAATTATCGACTTCCTAAAGCTGCACTACGTTTTAACAAAGCGTAAAGACAGTGACTATTGGTTGGACAATTGCCGAAGTGAGACTATTCCCGAGAGCTTACAGCAATCGTTACAATTATGGAAAACTCAGGTTCCGTGGCATTTTGATACACCGCATATTGATGAAATGTTTCCATCGGCCAGTTTCCAGTATGTGTTGTACGGAATGGGCTTTGTGACAGAGGTCAATTGTTTAGCAGACCGAAGTCACAAAAAAATGAGTTTGCAAGCCGACGCTTTGATGCAAGAAAACCAGAAGCAGATCAAGAAGTTGCTCAGCGTGCTGCCCCACAATCGGGACTTGCTAAACAAGGTGGCCGAGTTTGGCTTTCAAAAAATATAGTATGAATAAATAGTACGAATAATAAGTAATACAAACAGATAGCGCAGCTAATTAGTTCAGCTAATTGGTAGTAGACATTTAGGGCTACTATTTGAATGCGCAAGTTTAGTAATCAACGATAAAATAAGAGTAATCAGAATGACAAATCATGCACTAGTAAATCTCGACGATCATAAAGATACCCGTATTATCGATACTAGGTCAGAGCTCTATGGCGACAACGTCATGTTCACCATGACCTTTCCGTTTGAGTTTCGTAACATCCAACAGTGCTATCCAATTTTCTTTCACAAGAACTCGGAGACAGGCGCGCTCTATCCGGTCGCCTTATTTGGCTTTAAAGACAAAGAAAATCTTTTTTTGAATAGTGACGGCTGGTCTGCTCCTTATGTTCCATTGATGATTAAACGGCAACCCTTTTTTATTGGCTTTCAGAAAGATCAAGATGATCCCGATAAGAGAAGCGCTAAGGTCGCGATCGATATGGATAGCCCGCGCATTAGTGCTGATGAAGGTGAGGCACTATTTGAAGAGCATGGAGGCAATAGCGAGTTCTTAATTAGAGCCACGCAAAACCTTGAAATGATCAACGCTGGCAACCAACATAGCGAAAAATTTGTAGCCGCGCTGATAGAGCATGATTTAATCGAGTCGTTTTCATTGGACATAGAATTGAGTGACGGCAGTGATAACCAACTGCTTGGTTTCTACACGATTAATGAAGATAAATTGCAAGAGCTAGACGGTGCAACAATGGAGTCATTCAATAAGCAGGGGTTTTTACAACCTATTTTTATGTTGTTGGCATCTCACTCTTGCATGAGTACGTTGCTTGGCTATAAGAATGCGACTTTAGTTTGACCAGGCCTGAACGTGCTAACAGACAAGCCTAAAATACCGCCAGACAATCCTGACTCTAGCTCGCCGGTCATTACCACTATTGAGGGCTGTGACCCTAACGCTATTGCCGATGAGGTACTTCAATCCAGCCAACCGCTATTACTCAAGGGCTTGGTGTCGCAATGGCCTATTGTAAAGGCGGCGAGCGTATCAAATCGCAATGTAGCAGACTATATTTTAAAGTTTGATCGCGGAGCTCCGGTTACGGTGTATCAAGGTGCTGCTGAAATTGACGGGCGAATTTTTTATAATGAAAATCTCGATGGCTTTAACTTTCAACGAACGCGGCAAACCTTCAAAGACACCATTGATAAAATATTTTCCGCAGATCAAGACCAACAAGCAGAAACGTATTATATCGGCTCAACAATGGTCGAACATTGGTTGCCAGGATTTCTCGCTGAAAACCAGCTATCAACTGGGCTGAATGAGCCGTTGGTGAGCATTTGGATGGGTAATAAGAGTCGTATCGCAGCACACTATGATTTCCCTAACAATATTGCTTGCTCTGTCGCTGGTCGCCGGCGTTTCACTTTGTTTGCACCAGAGCAAATAGACAATCTATACGTTGGGCCAATAGATTTAACCCCATCGGGACAACCCATTAGCATGGTCGATTTTAAAAACCCTGACTATGTAGCGCACCCTAAATTCAAACAGGCGCTGGAGACGGCGCTGGTGGTTGAACTTGAACCTGGTGATGCGATACTGATACCCAGCATGTGGTGGCATCATGTTGAAGCATTGGATTTTTTCAATGTTTTGGTTAACTTTTGGTGGCGAACAACACCGGTCTACATGGGCTCGCCCTTTGCGGCATTGCAACATGCGGTATTGAGCTTACGAGCACTACCAGATGAACAACGCCAAGCGTGGCAAGCATTATTTGAGCGTTACATTTTTGATCAGAGTGATGATCAGTTTAGTCACATCCCAAAGCATGCACGAGGGGTACTAAATCAAGTAGACGAGCAAAGTGCGCAAAATATACGCAAGCAACTGATTCGACTATTAAAACAGTAAGTTGGCTAAAGCAGTAAATCGACACGATATAGAGGCATAAGTGGAACACAATAAAATCAAGAAAGTTGTTATTGTTGGCGGCGGAACCGCAGGGTGGATAGCCGCCGCGTCGCTATCAAAGTTACTCGGTAAAACCTTAGACATCAGCCTGATCGAGTCGGATGACATCCCCACCGTCGGAGTAGGTGAGGCGACCATCCCGACACTGCTTAGCTTACATGAGCTATTGGGCATTAATGAACAAGAGTTTGTCGCCAAGACTCAAGGTACGTTTAAGCTAGGGATCTCATTTGAAAACTGGCGAGATTTAGACCAAGATTACATACACTCATTCGGATTTACCGGAAGAGACTGTTGGGCCGCGGGCTTTCAACACTTCTGGCTCAAAGGGCAGCAGCTCGGTATTGCTAAAGGCTTCGGTGAGTATTGCCCCGAGTTAGTGGCTGCACGACAAAACAAGTTTGCCGTCGCACCCAAGCATGGCCTCAACTACGCTTATCATATAGATGCCGGCCTATACGCAAAATTTTTGCGTGAACTGGCTGAGGAAAACGGTGTTATACGGCAAGAAGGCAAGGTTGTCGACGTAGGCTTAGATAGCCATTCAGGCTTTGTTAACAACGTTGTATTGGCGTCAGGCCAAGTGATTGAGGGTGATCTGTTTATCGACTGCAGCGGTTTTAAAGGTTTGCTGATAGAGCAAGCCTTACACACCGGCTATGACGATTGGTCACACTGGCTGCCGATGAACAGTGCGGTGGCGGTGCAAACTGAAAGCCTCGGTGAGCCGATTCCTTACACCCGCTCGATAGCGCGCGACTCGGGTTGGCAGTGGCGTATCCCGTTACAAAATCGAGTCGGTAATGGGCTGGTTTTTTGTGATCGTTACCTATCTGACGATGAAGGCATATCAACGTTGATGGCGAACATAGAAGGTAAGCCGATTACCGAGCCACGAGTGATTAAATTTAAAACAGGCACACGTCGTAAGCATTGGAACAAAAATGTGATAGCGATGGGCCTATCCAGTGGGTTTATTGAGCCTTTAGAGTCGACTAGCATTCATTTGATTCAGCGCAGCATTACGCGATTGATGCAGATGTTCCCATACGATGGCATCCGTGAGCCTGATATAGCTGAGTTCAATAGTCAAATGGACTTTGAAATTATCAATATTCGCGACTTTATTATTCTTCATTATCATGTAACTAACCGCAAAGACACTCCATTTTGGCGCTTTTGTCGTTCTATGGAGATCCCTGATAGTTTGCAACATCGAATTGAATTATTTAAACAAACAGGGCGGGTATTTCAGGTGCCAACGGAATTATTCGGAGAAAATTCTTGGACTCAAGTAATGTTGGGTCAAGGACTAATACCAGAACAGTATCACCCTATCGTCAATATGATGGATGACGCTGAACTCGAGTCATTCTTAAGCAGCATTGACCAATCCGTAAAAAGTAAGGTCTCCCAGCTACCCAAACATTTAGACTTTATTAACTATTATTGTAAGGCTAACTAAGCTTACTTTTCAATAACTGATAAACCACACTTCTTTGCTCTTCGGTGAGTGTGGTTACTAAGTCGTTTAGCTCCTCCGGCAAATGACTTGCCGGGTCACCGTTTACTTGAAATACAAGGTAGTCAAAGAAGTGACGCCAAGCGTCTCTCTGGCTCGGCTCAAGCTTAGCAATGGTGAGCATGCTGTGCATGAGGCTATGGCTGGGAGAAAGGCTTTGGTCGTGAGTAAGATCTTGGTTTGTCATCTCGCTCCACCAATAGTTTACTAACACGTTTATAGTCTCTAGTGATTCGACCGCATGCCACCACGGAGTCGGAATGTAGATTGCATCACCTGGTTCTAATATTGCTGATTGCGACTGCTCCAAGGCCTCCGAAAACTTAGGGAACTTTTGATAATCGGGATTTCTTAAATCAACTAAGCTAATCGGAACTCCGCCAGGCGCATTCAGTGTCGGGCCAATATAAAGGTTAGTTATTTGCTCAGGCGGAAATAGCGTAAATCGACGTTTACCAACAGCGACACAGGCGATGTTGGGGTGCACATCATAATGCGCGGC
>JAFMHC010000151.1 GCA_017854775.1 Gammaproteobacteria bacterium
CGCTGACGACGTACGCGAATTGCTTGCTTTAAGGCGTATATAGCCCTTGGCAATTACCTGATGCCTGAAAAGATACTTCTCGTAATCAAAACTCCCCCAGCTTGCGTAGCCATGTGGCCGCTTCACTCTTAGCGTGAATTGCCAAACCTCACTCGGCCGAATCGATAATGGACAGCGATAGCAACTAAGTTGTATTCGTTGGCCGATTATCTTCGAAAGTGCGCTTTCAGAAACAGAACTCACTCTTAAGTTAAACTTGATATTGCCATCGTTTGATATTGGCAAGCCCTCGACAACGCCACCGGCGACAAAATCGACGCGCTCATACGCTTCTGGAAAACTAATATTCAAAAATGACTGAAAGCTATAACAAGCCCAGGCGAAACCGATTAATAGCGATATCAGCGGGCGTAACACACGCCAACGGAGTGACAACAGCGCGAAACCGGCGACATTCAGCAACAACCATTGAACCGGCGGCAACTGACCTAAGCCCAGCGTTACGCAGGCTCCGAGAAAGAACATTAGCAAGCACAAAGCAGAAGAATCACATATTAGTAACCAGCGTTGATGCGATGTAAATCGCTCATCGATAGATAATGTATTTGGTAGCGATTTAAGTAGTGATTTAAGTAGTGATTTAAGTAATGACCCTGAGTGCAGCACAATATCTCCTTATAATTGCTAACTCGACTCTACGTAACTAATTAGAAAACTATTCCAAAATTGTTCAGAGAACTAACTCGGGAACCTTACTCGGCTCGGGTTTTCTAATGTGATTAACATCCTATTAATCAAATTTAATCACGTATAATTTAAAGTATCATAACACTCATCACACCCAACAGCCTATAATAAACTGCCCAGCAAACGGAACACCTTAGCACCCGACGACTTTGAAGTTATTTAAGAATCTACGTAAACATCTACCGTCTGTAAAAGAGATACAGCAATATCGTTACCTGCATATTTTCGGTGACAGTTTAAAGCAGCAAGAGCTTTGGACATTTAACCGTCAAAGCACCGCTAAGGGAGTCGCTATAGGGCTGTTCTGCGCGTTCTTGCCGATGCCATTTGAGATGGTGCCAGCAATCTTTCTAGCGGCGTTGATGCGCGGCAACTTACCGTTCGCGATTGCCGGCATTTGGATATCAAACCCGGTGACTTGGATTCCTCTTTACACTCCTTGTTATCTGCTCGGCGCTGCCATTCTGCAAATTCAGCCAGTAGCGCTCCATCAAATAACAATATTTCAACTAGGCTGGCATTATGTGGCGCTTTGGATGGGTTGCCTAATTGTCGGCCTAACCCTGAGCGTCTCGGCGCATTTCATCATTAGTTTTATCTGGCGTTCTCAAGTTCGTCAACGTTGGAAGCGTCGGCAACAACTTCGCCTACAGCGTAAAGCGGCGAAAGCAGCGCAAAAGCTTCCCAACACCAAACCAGCCGAGTAACTGCCGTTTTTGGCGCTGCTGTGGCTAGTTAACTGGTCGAAAGCCTACCTAGCTCAAGGTGATATTGTTTATCCATTTTACTCGCCAGACTAGTATCATGAGTGACCATTACCAATGCGGTACCTACTCGCTGGTTTAACGACATCATCATATCGAACACACCGTGGGCGGTGTTCTCGTCAAGGTTGCCAGTTGGCTCATCGGCTAGCACAACATTGGGCTCGGTAACCAGCGCGCGAGCAATTGCAGCACGCTGACGTTCTCCACCCGAAAGCTCTATTGGTCGATGCTCTAAGCGATGACCAAGGCCAATTTCTTCAAGCAGTTCAGACGCCTTTGCTTTAGCCTGTTTAGTATCGTCACCGCGAATTAACAACGGCATTGCGACATTTTCGACTGCGGTAAACTCAGGCAACAAATGATGAAACTGGTAAACAAAGCCTAAGTATTGATTACGAATTAGGCCGCGCTTCTTATCTGACATTCTCGATAGCTCTTGGCCGTCAACCCAAACCGACCCAGTGGTAGGCAAGTCCAGGCCGCCTAGCAAGTGCAGCAGCGTACTTTTGCCAGAACCAGAGGCTCCAACAATGGCGATACGCTCGCCTCTATCTATCTGCAAGTTAATACTTGACAGCACTTCAACATCATTGGGTCCCTCGGTATAGGTCATGCCCAACTGCTGACAACGTAAAATTCCGGATTGACTCATGATTTGGCTCTATTCGTACCGCAGCGCTTCGGCTGGCTCGGTTTTTGACGCCCGCCATGCGGGGTATAAGGTCGCTAACATACTAATTGTTATCGATGTTATGACGATCACCCAGACGTCGTCCCAGCGCAATTCTGCTGGAAAATCTGTCACGATGTAAACACTCGCTGGTAGCAGCTCGTAACCAACCAAGCCTTCGATAAAGGCAATAATGTTGGCCAAATTCAACGCGGTCAATATTCCGGCTATAGCGCCAATAACTGTACCTACCACACCGGAAGTAACACCTTGCACAAAAAAGATGCCCATAACCTTGGCCGGCGACAGGCCAAGAGTTCTCAAAATCGCAATATCGGCACGCTTATCGGTAACCACCATAATCAAGGTCGAGACGATATTGAATGCGGCAATCGCAACGATTAAGAACAAGGTAATAAAGACCATGCGTCGCTCGACTTCTAGCGCCCGAAAAAAGCTCTTATGCTGGGTGGTCCAATTATCGACATAAAAGCGGTAATTTAGTTCGTCAGCCAGCTGAACCGTGACCTCGCGCGCAACAAAAGGATCTTTCAGTTTAACCCGAAGACCACTTACGCTATCGTTAGTTTTATAGAGCTTGGCGGCGTCAACCATGTGAATATAAGCCAAGGCACTATCGAACTCATCCGGGCCTAAGCCACCGAATATACCGACCACGGTAAAGCGGCGTAAACGCGGCATTAAACCAGCTGGGGTTGACTGGCCTTGTGGTGAGATAAAGGTGACCTTGTCGCCAACCGAAGCGCCAACTTTAGCGGCCAATCCACGCCCTAGAACAACATTGTACTTGCCCTTTTGTAGCATCTGAAAACTGCCGACGTCCATATGTTCGGCAATGTCAGAAACCTTAATTTCTTCTTCAGGGAGCACACCTTTGACCAACGAACCGGTCACCGCACCATTTAGCGTCAGCAGACCTTGGGCATAAATGTAAGGCGCTCTGCCAAGTACCTCTGGGTTGCTATCAACCGTTTCGGTAAGCGCTTGCCAATCATTCAAAAGATTGCCCTGGCCAGTAATGGAGATGTGTGGGGCAACATCTAAAATACGCCCCCGCAACTCGTTGCCAAAGCCGTTCATGATAGAAATGACAGATATCAGCACCCAAACACCAATAGCCACCCCAAGAATTGAGATTGCAGAGATGAACGATATAAATCCATTTCGACGTCTGGCACGCGAGTATCGCGAGCCAATCATGATTGGTAAATTAGTTTTTGCCATTAGTTAGCGTGAGTCGTTTAAGCTGTGCGACCTTTATAGTCAACTCGGGTCTGCTTCGGGGCGCATATGAGGAAATAGTAATACATCGCGGATCGATGGGCTATCGGTAAACAGCATGACCATGCGATCAATACCAATACCCTCACCGGCCGTTGGAGGCATACCATATTCCAATGCTCTGACATAATCAGCATCGTAATGCATGGCTTCATCATCGCCAGCATCTTTTTCGGCAACCTGATGCTGAAACCGGCTGGCTTGATCTTCTGGGTCATTCAGCTCAGAAAAGCCATTAGCGATTTCACGCCCAGCTATAAATAGCTCAAAACGATCAGCAACAAAGTCGTCGTCATCATTGCGGCGTGACAATGGCGACACCTCCACTGGATAGGCCGTAATGAAGGTAGGCTCGGCTAACTGTTCTTCAACGGTTTTCTCAAAAATTTCAATCTGAACCTTGCCTAAACCGTAACTGTCTTTGATCAATACCTTTAGCTCTTTGGCATAGTCAACTAACTTATCTCGATCTTGCAGGTCGGCTTCGCTCAAACTTGGATTAAAGTGCAGGATTGATTGCGCCACCGTCATGCGGTTAAACGGTTTATTAAAATCAATATCTTGCCCTTGGTAGCTAACGACACCAGCTTCGGTAATCGACTGTGCGATACCCTTGAACATTTCTTCAGTGATGTCCATTAAGTCGTGGTAATCGGCATAGGCTTGATAGAATTCAAGCATAGTAAATTCTGGATTGTGTCGAGTACTTAAACCTTCATTACGAAAATTACGGTTAATTTCAAATACTCGCTCAAAACCGCCAACAACTAGACGCTTTAGATACAGCTCGGGAGCGATACGCAAAAACAATTTCATATCCAGAGCATTGTGGTGTGTCATGAAGGGTCGAGCCACGGCGCCGCCAGGAATGGCTTGCATCATCGGCGTCTCTACTTCTAAAAACTCTTTATTAATCAAAAAATTGCGAATGTAATTTACTATTTTAGAACGTGTTGTAAATACGTTGCGACTTTGTTCATTAATGATCAAATCGACGTAACGTTGACGATAGGACGTTTCTTTATCTTTCAAACCGTTAAACTTATCAGGCAGCGGTCGTAACGACTTAACCAAAAGTTCAATATGGCTAACCTTGACACTTAGCTCGCCCTTATTAGTCTTAAATAGCACCCCTTCAACGGCGACGATATCGCCAATATCCCACTTTTTAAATTGCTCGTTGTAGAAGCCTTCGGGCAGTGCGTCACGTGATACATAGACTTGAAGCCTATCAGTACGGTCTTGGATGTGAGCGAAGCTAGCCTTACCCATAATCCGACAGCTCATCATACGGCCAGCAATCGATACGTTAACTGATAGCTCTTCTAAGGCTTCTTTCTCAACTTCACCGTACTCGGCAATTAGCGCACTTGCCAGATTCGCAGGTTTAAAGGTATTTGGGTAGGCTTGCGTTGAGGTTCGCCATGCATCAAGTTTGTCACGGCGTTGACGGATTAGTTCGTTTTCATCAACTTGAGGTTGATCGGTATTATTGGAATCACTCACGATATTCTTTTCTTCACGGTAAAAAGGTTAAGAAATTTATTCTCAAAGACCCTGCTTCAAGCTGGCTTCGATAAATTGGTTTAAATCGCCATCTAAAACGGCTTGGGTGTTACCAGTTTCAACACCGGTACGTAAATCTTTTATTCGCGATTGATCTAGCACATAAGAGCGAATCTGAGACCCCCAGCCAATATCAGACTTTTCGTCTTCTACCGCTTGCTGTTCAGATCTACGTTTTTGCATTTCGTGCTCGTATAAGCGCGCTTTTAGCATCGACATCGCCGAATCTCGATTGCGATGCTGAGATCGGTCACTTTGGCATTGTACGACAATGCCAGTTGGCTCGTGTGTAATTCTAACAGCCGAATCAGTTTTATTAACGTGCTGGCCACCGGAGCCGCTGGCTCGGTATGTATCAACTCGTAAGTCCGCCGGATTTATGTCTACGTCAACCCGATCATCAATCTCAGGGTAAGCAAACATAGACGCGAAGGAGGTATGTCGTCGGCTGCCTGAGTCGAATGGTGACTTGCGCACCAATCGGTGCACACCAGTTTCGGTGCGTAAAAAGCCAAACGCATATTCGCCTTCAATTTTCACTGTCGCACTTTTAATACCAGCGACATCACCTTCAGAAAGCTCAATAATTTCAGCTTTGAAGCCTTGTGAGTCAGCCCAGCGCAGATACATACGTAGAATCATATTGGCCCAGTCCTGAGCCTCTGTGCCTCCGGAACCGGATTGAATATCGATAAAAGCATTATTTGCATCCATCGGACCGGAAAACATTCTCTGGAATTCTAAAACAGCAAGATCAGCTTCAATTCTGTCCAAGTCGAGACTGACTTCATCGGCTACCTCTTGGTCCTGCTCTTCGGCGGCTAGTTCGAGCATTTCAGAACACTCAGCAACACCAGAGGTTACCTTAGTCAGTATTTCAACAATTTTTTCTAAGCTCGATTTTTCTTGACCGAGTTTTTGTGCAAATTCTTGATCGTCCCAAATGGATGGATCCTCCATTTGGCGCAGCACCTCTTCTAAGCGCTCGGCTTTACTGTCGTAGTCAAAGATACCCCCTGAGCAACGCACCGCGTTGATCTAGGTCTTTAATTTTTTCAAATAGAGGATTGAGTTCCATAATAAACTAAGTGGTTTGTAGCAGCTCCGAAAGATACCCGAAATCCCACCATTACACTAGCGCTTAAGGGCAAGGTTTGTCGCTGCGTTATTGCGATTAACGCCAAAGCTATGCAAAGAGGACGTCTGTCATTTGGTGATTTGCTGCACACTCTGCCATGTTCGTAGCCATGGACTGTGCTGTTGCAGCGCAGGACTAAGGTTCTGACGCGCAAGACGGGCAATATCCTTGCTTTTAAATGAGCCATAAACAAGTTTGTAAAAGACTTCGCCGTTTTGAACTTCGGTGAAATAGGCCGTTTTACGCTGCAGGCTATTATCTTCTATAAAAGCCAACACTTGTTCTTTTGCAGTAAACGCAATCAGTTGAATGGTCCAATAACTTTCCTGCTGTTGATTAATCCAGCTTTCAGTTTGGTAGCCCAATTCGGATGCCTCAAAGATCCCGCTCTCGAAGACCACACTAGAGTCAGGATCGACTGCTGCAGCTACTGGCAAGCCTAAATATCGGCGTGCAGGCGCGTAGCCCTGGTCGGCGGCATGTTGAATTAATGTACTTGCTTGCTCACCAGAACCACCTCTCTCAAGTAATCTTTGAGCTAGGTGATAGCTTGCTGGAACGTAACCATTTTCGGCTGCCAATCGGTACCAGCTAATGGCTTCATCGTTACTTGAAGCCGGTATTTTATTTTGCTCGTGCAGCAAGCCGAGGTTAAACATCGACCTAGCATCTTGAGCCTTAACGGCCTCGAGCCAATGTTCTCGAGCCAAGTCAAAGTCACCATCAATATACGCGCTCAAGCCGTCCTGATAGTCGCTCGCCGAAGCTAGCCTATTCATAGACATAGTCACAGACATGACTAAGCAAGTAATAAAAAAGATTTTGTTGAAAATTCTCCAGCCTGCAAAAAACATAATTTTTAATAAACTAAAAATATTAGAGACCTTAAAATATTATAGACCTTTGGCCAGAAACCTTTAGCCAAAGACCTTTAGTTAGTTAACGTAGACCAACGCTTGGCTTTAAAAACAAGGCCAGCTAACACTGGCCTTGCATCAAAAAATAACCGAATCGCAGATCAAAAAAGACTAAATATTGTAGCCTTTTTCACCGTGTTGAGCGACATCCAATCCCTGCTGTTCAGTGTCTACATCGACTCTCAAAGGAGTGATTAAGCCAACCAATTTTAGCAATGCGTACGACACAATCGCAGCGTAAGCACCAGTTGCCAAGACACCTATCACCTGAACGCCGAGTTGGCTAGTAAATGCCATACCTTCGGCATAGCCAGCACCGCCGTAAGCGGCAGAAACAAAAAACGCGGCTAAAATGGTACCCAAGGCTCCGCCAACGCCATGCACCGGAAAAACATCGAGAGAGTCATCTATTTTCAAACCATTGCGGATCAATTGGGTAGCAAAATAACAAACCGTACCGCCACACAAACCAATAACCACACCGCCAATCGGACCAACAAAGCCAGACGCGGGGGTTATGGTGCCTAAACCGGCAACCATGCCGGTAACAATACCAAGCACGCTTGGCTTACGAAAACGTAGCCACTCTATCGTCATCCACGCAAGCGACCCTGCCGCCGCGCTTAGATGAGTCACCAACATTGCCATACCCGCAGCACCGTTGGCACCGAGCGATGATCCGCCGTTAAAGCCAAACCAACCAAACCAGAGCATGCCTGCTCCGACTACAGTTAAGGTTAGGCTGTGTGGCGTAATCGGGGTTTGCTGAAACCCTCTACGATTCCCCAGCACTAGCGCCGCGACCAACGCACTAACGCCCGCTGTCACATGCACCACGGTGCCACCAGCAAAATCAAGCAAACCTATGTCGGCTAGCCAACCGCCGCCCCATACCCAATGGGCGACTGGGATATACACCACTAGCCCCCAGAGTACCGAAAACATCAGCATCGCGGCAAAATTCATTCGTTCGGCAAAGCCACCAACAAAGAGCGCAGGAGTAATCATTATGAATGTCATCTGGAACACCACAAAAACCGACTCTGGAATGGTGCCAGTCATAGAGTTGTAGGTGATACCAGATAAAAACGCTTTGTCTAAATTGCCAATCCAGGCGCCTTCCCCACTGAAGACCAGACTGTAGCCAACCGCAAACCAGAGTAAAGACATCGCACAGGCAATCGCGAAACATTGCATTAGCACTGATAACACGTTTTTGCTGCGCACCAGACCGGCATAAAATAAAGAAAGGCCAGGTAATAACATAAACAGAACCAACGCCGAAGACGTCAACATCCACGCCGTATCTCCAGTATCAATCTCTTGAGCCAATGCGACAGACGGCAATACCAAACTTATCAGCACTGCGGCTAACTGAGTATGAAATTTCATTTTATATTCCTTAACTTTTGATCGGTGTGGTCACCGATTCTAATTATTAGCCCTAGGCCCCATGCTGAGCAACTCGGCCGTTACTAAATCGCCAGGGCTCATGATATGGGCTCTTAAATGGCCTCGGCGCCAGTCTCGCCGGTACGAATTCGAACCACATTATCCAGCGCAGTGACGAATATCTTTCCATCACCAACTTTATTTCCTTTGGCCGATTCAACAATCGCATCGATGACCGTGTCTAATACGTCATCAGCAACAGCAACTTCAATTTTTGTTTTCGGAATAAAGTCAATTGCGTACTCCGCGCCGCGATAGATTTCGGTATGACCCTTCTGACGACCAAACCCTTTTACTTCGGATACAGTCATTCCCATAACCCCAATGGCCGATAGCGCGTCTTTAACATCGTCCAATTTAAATGGGCGAATGATAGCGGTAACTAATTTCATACATGCTCCTTTCTTGACTGTTACATTGTCTGCTAGTTTCATCTATCAAATTAATCAATCGATGATAATTACAGCGATAATTTAAGACCGACGATAGTAATAAAAATGCGCCCATATTCATAGGGCGCATAAGCAGGCTAACCGTTAATTCGTTGTTTTGCGGCCGCGTATTCCGACTTTAATTGCGTTACTCGATCTGAAACAGACAGAATTTCATCGACCGCGCCGATTCCTTGACCACAACCCCATATATCTTTCCAAGCTTTGGCATCTGATTCTTGGTCAGTCAATTTTTGCATCGCGGCTATATCCCCCTTTGGCAAGTTGCTTGGATCCATTCCCGCGGCGGCAATACTCGGGGCTAAATAATTGCCACCAACACCGGTGAAGTAATCAGAATACACAATGTCGTTTGCGTCACTGTCGACTACCATCTGCTTGTAGGCTTGTGCCGCGTTGGCTTCTTTAGTCGCTATAAAAGCCGAGCCTATGTAAGCAAAATCGGCCCCCATGGCTATGGCGGCTAATACCGAGTCACCGTTGGCGATACAGCCCGACAACGCCAGCGGCCCATCAAACCACTCTCGCGTTTCTTGGATAATCGCAAACGGCGACAAAGCCCCAGCATGGCCACCAGCCCCAGCGGCGACAGCGATCAGACCGTCGGCACCCTTTTCAATCGCCTTTCGAGCGAAGCGTTGATTAATTACGTCATGCATTACTATGCCGCCATAGGAATGGGCCGCCGAATTAACATCTTCATTTGCACCCAGCGAAGTAATGATGATGGGCACCTTGTATTTTACGCATAGGTCCATGTCTTCATACAGGCGCGCATTAGTTTTGAACACAATTTGATTAACCGCAAACGGTGCAGCAGGTGAGTCTGGGTTAGCTTGATTATAACGGTCGAGCTCTTCAGTAATCTCTTTTAGCCATGTTTCAAACTCGCCTTCGCCACGAGCATTTAATGCCGGGAATGAGCCAACAATGCCCGCCTTACACTGCTCTATCACCATTTCTTTGCCAGAAAGAATAAACATGGGGGCCGCAATGACCGGAAGTTGTAGATTTTTGAATACTGAAGGAATAGCCATAAACATCTCTTAAATTGATTTGCGAAGATACCAAATTTGATTAGCGAAGATACTAAAATTACTTAGCAAAGAACTAGCTCTGGTTTTATAGCAGCTAGACCAGCAGGTGAAAAGCAGATTAGTTTCGCAATCGTGATTTAGCCGCGATAGTCGATATTTTTTGGTGTTATGAATGGTCTCATAAGCAAGCTCCAGATCACTTACATACCGCTTACTAGACAAATTAGGTATCATTTGTAAATTTACTATTGATTTAGTGTCTCCAATGTGACAAATTACGTTTCGAGGTTATCGCGCAAACCTCTTTTAAGACCGAGCCGCATCTAGCATGCCCCTACCCCTATCTTGCTGGGTGCGGCTCGCCCTTTAGAAAGGACTGTTTATTAAAGGCCGCTGAAGGCTCTTTGTCTTATATTCGCTGAAGGCTGTCTCAATATTCGCTGAAGGCTCTTTATTTTACATCCGCTGAAGGCTCTTTATTTGTAAACGTCACGTCATCGACCTCCTTGTAAAAATCACCCAGGTAGGTGATGTGCA
>JAFMHC010000012.1 GCA_017854775.1 Gammaproteobacteria bacterium
GAGAACCTTATTTATTACTTGAGGTTTATCGCACTCAACTATTTCGTGACTTACAATAACTCCCGAGTTATCGGTTTTTATACGTATTGTACATTTATCAGTTGATGATTCTCCTTGAACTTGTTCCCAAGCATCTCCAAGCTCTTTACCTACCTGGCCCATTACTTTCGCAAAGTTTTCGGAGTCACCACAGAAGAAAAGATTCTCAAATTGAGATAACTCTGTTCCATCAGCAATAATTGCAGGTACTTCTCTCTGTGGTGGTGATACGCACGATGCCATAAATAATAACGATAATATCGCAAAAGTCTTTTTCATGATGATTCCCTTGTACTCATAACGCCTTTGCAAGGGGCGGCGCGTTTTATCGCCGTCCCGCGCAGTGAGTGAAACGAACGTAGCAAACTTTGCGAACTTGTTAGAGCGCTGTTTCTGTGATTTCTTTGTAGTGCTTTTCAACCTTTCATACCTTCGCATTCTGAGCAGTACATATTTTGATCTAATTCAATTGGATGAAAATGTTTTTTCATAAGACCAATAAATATTTCACTTTTCGCCGATGCAAGTTTCTTTTCATCGTAGCCTTTATTCTGGCAAATAACGCATTGGGCAATATGGTTTATTCCATTAGCATTTGATTCTAACCAAGCTTTCTCTTGAACATTGTATTTTCTACCCATGATCTATTGCCGCTCTAACAGCTTATTAGTATGCATGCGCGTTTTCCAGCTAGACTCGTTTTAAGGAGTCGGCCGTAACCCTCTATATTATCTACTTTTTTTATCATTTAGATCCGTTTCCGTGGTGTCAAAGTGCGCATGCTTACTTTGCAGAATAGCAGCGTGGTTAGCTAATCTCAAAAAAATCATAAACCATTGTTTTATATATAGAAAAATTATTTCTTGGTTGCTAAACGTGCAGCATCCAGTAGGGTAAAGTGATCGGTTTCGTCGATTTTCAAATATATACTGTTTATATAAGCAGTTATTGGGGGTATTTAATATTGGGAGAAAGACTTTTTTGTCGAGTCAATTCTTAGAATACCGCGTTTAAGTGGGTATAGTATTTGCACCGAGAAATTTACCGTTTTTGGGTTAGGTTATAAATTCTCTATCATAATTAATGGCGCCTGAGGATAACGGAACTTGGCAGATTAAACCGTATAGTAATTGTGCATTTAGGTAACAATAGCGAGAATGATTTTTCTCAAAAGACTCATACAGCCACTAGTAAACAGCCAGCACTAAAGAAACTCAAAATTCGCCTTAAGTTGCTTCACAAAGCGACTCTTGCGCTTATTCTCAGGCTTGTGGTAGATATTTTCGATGACCGTTGTGATCAATTCCTTATCTTTAGGTTTAGCGTTGGCGTATAACTTTTGCAAGAACCAATTTGCTCTGTCGATGGTTTCATTGCTGTTTAAATTAACTAAATTATTGACCGCTCTCTCAGCCAATATACAGGTTTTGTAGGTGTGCCTTGGGGCGGCGTTGGCTATTGCCATTAGTGTGCTGGGGTGAACTTTGTGCTGGCTGGCTAAGGCAATGGCGTCATCGACAATGTTGTGGCTGAGGTAGATCGCGATGAGGTTTTCGGCTCGCTGGCGATTACGGGGTGTGTCTTTGCGTGCTTCGATTTTCGAATTTAGGTAACGTATGCCCTGCTGTAGATAGTCTCGTTCTTGGTGGATTTTCTCGGCTGTCTGATAGACTTCTTTTAAATCTTTGGGTTCTTCGCTTTCTTCAAAACGAGCCCATTGGGCGGCAAGCGCTTTATCGAATTCTTCTTGAGCTAGCCAAAGTTCAATTTGGTAGGTTTCAATAGCGACTACTTGGTGGCTGCGTAGGGTTTCGACTAAGCTGGCATAGTCTAACCATTTAGTGGCTTCGTCTAAGCGCTTGTATTCGATGCACTTGGCTACTAGTTTTAGGCATCGGTCGGTGTCTACTGCGCCCTTGGCTAAAATTTCGAGCTCGCGCGTTTTGTTGTTTAGCAGCTGAGCGTCTTCGAGTAGGATGTTTTCAAGCTTGGTATAAAGCCCGTGCTGGTTAGCGCCCGCTTTGTTTGGTGGCGGCATCTTGGTCCACTCTTTACTCACTGACTCCATTAAGTCTTCGCTTTCTTTGTTGCTGATTAGTGTCAAGACACCGTTTGGCAAGTTTAGAATTTGGTAGCTGAACTTTTCATCTAGTATTAGTTTACTCAGTAAGGCTACGCGTTCATTGCCTTGCCATTCAGGCGCGGCAAGGCTTTGGTGAAACCAGTCCTTGAGCTGGCTTTGTAAGTCGCTCTGGTAGCTGGCGCGGTCTTCAATGGTGTCGAGCGCTTTCTCAACACGCTCAATTGAATAGATAATCAGTTTGATCGCTTTACGAGCATCCAGTGCAAGTACCGCAGGCTCTAACACTTTTAACGCCAGTTGTGCCTCAGAGAAATAGTTAGCAACTTCTTGTGGTCGCCAGAGTCCAGACGGCTTGAAGGGTATTGCCTGGGTAATGCGCTTGCGTAGATCTTTACTTGATAGGTTGCCACTGGCGATTTCGGCACGCAGTAACCAATGGTCGTAAAGGCTTTGATCACGCTGGATAAGAGTATTTAACTCTTCAATTAGCTGCGGCTTAGTGAAGGTATTTAAATAAAGTTGCAGCGTATCGGCTTTGCCAGCGTCAGCCATTTCTAGGTTGGTTTGAGTCTGGTAGTAATACGCTAGACTCACCGCAACGCAGTGCTTACAGAAATCGAAGTTGTCTGACGCTGGGCAGTCGCAACTGCCGTCAAACATTTTAGCTGTGTGATTTAATGAGACGCGGTATTGTTTTTGGCCTTCTACGCTGGCGCTAATCTGCGTGTCATTTATGTTGAGTTGTTCTACTCGACCTTCATTGTAGTATTCAAGCCCTCGCTGATAGGCGGCCTCTCCAGCCAATGTTGCGATCACCGACTCAGAGAGAGTTTTCATGGCTTAGCTATTTCTATACTGGTTTATTAAATCACGCGTTTCAATCGCGACTCGACGCGCAGCGATGGCGAAATTTTCGTCGTTGCCTGCGTAAATAACAGCGCGTGAGCTATTAATCATCAGCCCCCTGCCATTGGCTGTTTGGCCAGCTTTTACTAAGGCTTCAACATCGCCGCCTTGCGCGCCGACACCCGGCACTAAGAATGGCATGTCGCCAGTGATTTCTCTTAGGCGAGCCATTTGCTCTGGCCATGTTGCGCCGACAACAATACAGCAGTTGTTATTGGCGTCCCAGTGTTGGCTAATCATGCTGGCTACTTTTTCATACAGTGGTTGGCCGTCGACCAGCAAATCTTGAATGTCGGCAGCGCCTGGATTGGATGTGCGACAGAGTAAAACGGTACCTCGATCAGCGCGATCTAAAAAAGGCTGTGCTGAGTCTCGACCCATATAAGGGTTTACCGTTACGGCGTCAGCTTTATATCGGTCGAACGCTTCTACCGCATACATCTCTGCAGTGCTGCCAATATCACCACGCTTTGAATCCAAAATAATTGGAATGTGCGGGTAAGTCGCACGAATATAATTTAGCGTTTTCTCTAGTTGGTCTTCTGCTTGTAAGCCAGAAAAATACGCTATTTGTGGTTTATAGGCACAAACCAGATCGTATGTGGCATCAACAATAGCTTTACAAAATTCAAAAATCGGCTCGGGCAAATTTTTTAAATGCGGGGGTATCTTCTGCCAGTTTGGATCCAAGCCAACGCATAAAAGTGAGTTGCTAGAAGACCAGCACTGTTCAAGTTTTTGAATAAATTTCATATTTAAGATTTTACCTTATGCGGTCTGATATTTATGCAGTATTAGTTTGCTTATGACTAAAATTATCACGCTGAGGTCTCGAATAGAACTATCTGGAAAATTTGGTAGATAGAATAATTGACGAGGTGGTTTTACTAATACCGTCAATATTGCCGACCAGATCAAGCACTTGGTCGAGATGTTGGGTCGATTCGGCGCTTATCAGCGCTAACATTTCATAACTGCCATTGACCGCATGCAGGGCTTTAATCGCCGGTATCTTTTTTAAGGTTCGTACGATGTGGGCCGACGATTTTGGGTTAGAACTGATCATTACCTGTGCTTGAATTCGCCCGCGCTCGTAGTCTTGATTGAATTGAACCGTGTAGCCAGTGATCACGCCGCGTTTTTCTAAGCGCTCAATACGGCTGGTAACGGTGGTGCGAGACATGCCGAGCATACGCGCTAAATTGGCCGTGCTTTCTCGAGAATTAGTGCTCAGTAAAGCGATTAGTTCCTTGTCTTTGCCGTCGATTATCATGTTTTAATTTCCGTATTAGCTAGGCGTTGAGACGGTGGGTGATCTTAGTGCCGCGAGAATAACCACCGAGCATAGTGTTACTGCTGCGGCCGCTGCACTGAGCGGCACAAGGCCTTGAGATATAAAGGGTGCCACGGCGGCTGTCCCGCCCGCGGCAATGCCAAGAATAAACAGTATTAGTAGTGCGGCTCCGCGAGAATCATTGTCGCCAGCGGCGACAACGGCGCTATAGAATCCGGGAGGCCCACGTAAGCCAAGGCCCAGATTTACCGGCGCAAAAAGTAACCATAGCCATCTAGGGTCGCCGTCGCCGAACAGTGAAAATAAATAGATTGCTAAACAGCCAAATGCGGTCAAAACTGAACCGCTATTGATCATTAGCTCGCTACCGAAGCGCATCACTAGGCGGTCACTTAAGTTTGCGCTAATAATAAACAGACTAATGCCGATCAATTGCATAATCACAAAGGTTGAAAGATCACTGCCCATGCTGGTAATGATTACCGTTGGTGCGCCAAATACGAATATTAGTAGGCCGCCAAGGGTGCACGCGTGACTTAAGCCTTGGCGCATAAACTCTCGATTAGCGAATAAGGAAAAGTAGCTAGCTTGGTGTTTCTGCTGTCGCTTAATGTCTGATCGGCTACTCAGCAGCTTACCGCCAAAGAATGCGATCGCAATGGTCAACGCCAGAGCTAATGCGGCGGTAATAAAGAATGACGCTCGCCAGTCGGCAAAGGTCAGCAACCATGCTCCGACGACCGGAGCAAAAGCCGGTGTGAGTGATTCAATACTGCCCATTAAGCCGATGGCCTTGATGGCGCCACGCTGATCAAACATCGAACGGATCATACCGGGTGCAAAAACCGCCGGCGCCGATGATGCCAAACCTTGAAACCAACGTATTGTTACCAGTTCATTGATTGACTCAGCTTGACCGGCTAGATATGACAATGCGGCGTACAACAGCAGGCTTCCAATCAATAGCCAGCGTTGATCGAAACGGGCTCCAAGCTCACCAAAAACAAGTAATCCGATTGCCGTGCCCGCCGCAAAACTTGCCAGTACTAGTTGTGCCCTTTCAAGGCTCCCAGTTATGGCGTCAGGGAGGCTCGGAATGGCGGGAAGTACTAAATCTATTCCCGCGAGCCCCAATACGGTGCCGCAAACAAGGAGAGCGAAAGTGATTTTTGCTTGGCGTGTGGTGTGCGGCATGTAGTCAGTTTTAGGCAGTGGTTTATTGGTTTACTAGAATGCATTGTATATTACGTCATATTGACTATAAAGTTGTCGATATGATAATTATTGTTGCGCAAAATGCACGTTTTATCACTACAAAACGCCCGATAAGCCCAATAAGCTTTAACTATATAAAATAGTGGCTATTTGGCCATCTAACGAAGAATTTGATCACAAGATCAATAGAGGAGCAATTATGAAGAACGTACTATTATTGGGCTCGGGTAAGATTGGCGCAATTATCACCGAGTTACTCACAAGCTGTGGCGATTACCATGTGACGGTAGCCGATTTGAGTGAGGACAATTTAGCGCGTTTAGGCGAGCATGAAAATCTAACGACCTTACGCTTGGACGTAACCGATAGATCTGCGCTTGATCATGCGCTGCTAGGTAAATTTGCTGCCTTGAGTGCCTGCCCGTTCGACATAACAAAGTATGTGGCTCAAGCGTCGGCCGCCGCTGGGGTACATTATTTTGATCTTACCGAAGACGTTGCCTGTACAAATCTAGTTAAAGAGTTGGCTAAAGATTCAAAAGGAGCCTTGATGCCTCAGTGCGGCTTGGCACCCGGATTTATTACCATTGCCGCCTATGACTTAGCCAAGCAGTTTGACGAGCTACATAATGTTCACATGCGAGTCGGGGCTTTGCCAAAGTATCCGTCGAATGGCTTGAAATACAATTTGACTTGGTCGACCGATGGTTTGATCAATGAGTATTGCAACCCGTGCGAGGCGATTGTCGAAGGTAAGTTAATGCAAGTACCACCGCTGGAAGAGCTCGAAAGCTTTTCTTTAGACGGTGTAGCTTATGAGGCGTTTAACACCTCCGGCGGGCTGGGTACGCTTTGCGACACCTTAGAGGGTCGAGTTAGAAATTTAAACTACCGAACGGTTCGTTACCCAGGGCATCGAGATATCATGAAGGTTTTGCTACAAGACCTACGCATGATGGACAATCGCCCGCTGCTGAAAGAGATCTTCGAAAAATCGTTGCCGTTAACCTATCAAGATGTTGTGTTGGTTTTTATTAATGTCAGTGGCATCAAAAACGGCCAGTTGGTTCAAGAGACTTACGCAAATAAGGTCTATAGCAAAACCATTAATGGCAAACTTTGGAGCGCTATTCAAGTGACTACCGCATCGGGTATTTGCACAGTGCTAGACTTAATGGCCGAAGGCAAGCTAGCGCAACAGGGCTTTGTAAAACAAGAAGATGTTTCATACGACGACTTTATCAATAATCGTTTTGGCCAATACTACAACTCTGGCACTCAAATCTAGTTATTGTGTCGTGTTAGTTCCGGGCCAGTCTTTGCACTCAAACAAAGACGGCCCGCGAGTTTAACGGCTTAAATGTTAAAAGATTAGGGCTTCGTAGCCACATCTGGCGTTGCAACTGGCATTGGTGTAACGTTTACTAGTGGCCAAATTAATTGTTCGGCGGCGGTGGTTTCAGGTAAGTTCTCAACGCCCATCTCGGCTGGATAGCGACGTGTGATTTTAGCCGTGTCGAATAGTACGTCCCAGAAAAACAGCAGGTTACCAAAGTTGCCTTTGTAGTTGGTTACGCCGTCACTGGCATGTTTGCCATGATGTGCGCTATGCGTAGACGGTGTTGATATAGTGCGTTCAACAATCCACATGATTGGCGACAGCCATTTTATTTTATACAGCGGTGCGTCCCAACGAACATCACTGTGCGCGCCAAATATCACCGTCATTTTTATGACAATGTACGATGCATAAACCCATGCCCCACCAAGATAAATTAGCGCGCCTGAAAACCACAGGCCGGGCATTAAAAAGTAGTAGAAGATATTGTTACGGTAGACCACTCGAATGGATAAATAGTTAGCATTGTGATGAGGGCGATGAAGTTTATAAAGCCAAGGCACCATATGCGAAATTCTATGCCACCAATATTGCGTAAGATCATCGAATATCAGGAATAAGGCAAATACACTTAAAAAGTGCCAGCTCTTGAGCACGTCTTGAGCTTCGGGCGCGACTAGCGACGCTATAGTAAAGCCTCCCAGGATAACTAACGGTTGAGTTACCAAGGTCAGCATTAGCGTTCCGATAACCTCAACCATAGCGTCGTCTTTAGTCTGTTGGGGTTTGGCAAAAAACCGAGTGAATATAATTTCTAAAATGATAAAGCCAATAAAGACTAGCAACACAGCGAGAAGTTCAGGTTTCATTTTTAAGCCCTTTTTTCTAATAATGGGTTTTCTATTAATGAATAAATCTTAGCAGCGCGTATTGAAACAAAATGATAAATATTTTACATTCCAAATGTTTTGTTAAATCTTCTTAAAATAACCACTCCCGCTTTTCTTGAGCTACTGCCGCCCGAGGTTGCCGATCAGCTCATTGCCGCGTCGGTATTGATGAAGTATTCCAATGGCCAGCTGATTCATACTCGCGGCAGCTTGAAACCGGGCCTATCGATTGTGCACAAGGGTGGCGCACATGTGGGGGTAAACGGAATCGACGGTACTTTCGTCATGGTTGCCGCATTAGGGCCTGGCGAATGTTTTGGCGAGTTTACCCTGTTCACACAATTGCCGAGAACACATGACATATCGTCGATTGGTGAGTCTCAGATTTATCAATTATCGCAACACAAATTTGATGTTTTGTATCAGCGTGAGCCGAGTATTTCAAAGGCGTTATTGAAAACTACGCTGATGCGAACACACGTTCTGTTGGAGATGCTGGATGCAATTCGTAGATTGCCGATTCTTGAGCGCACAGCCAAGGTGCTGTTATCAATGTCGTACAGCTTGGGCGGTTCCAATGTTCTGCGAGGTCGTCAAGACGAGCTAGCGTTTACTCTTGGCGTTACCCGAATATCTCTAGGCAAGGCATTGAAAGAACTTAGTCATCTTGGTTTGATTGAGACCGGGTATGCAAAGATTACGATACCCGATCGTGTGCAGCTAAGCGATTGGGTTGAACTCAATTGTGGTGCTTGATTGCGGTACTCAACTTTCGATCTTAGCTTGCTGTCCTGAGGAACTAAAAACTGGGTTGCTCAGCGTTATTAGTCAGCGATCAAATTTCGCAGATCGACACCGCTTGGTTTTTGAAATACGCGCAGATCAAAATCGCTTACTACTGCGAATAGGTGATCAAAAATATCCGCTTGGATAGCCTCATAGTTGACCCAGTTTTTATCGGCGCTAAAGGCATAAATTTCGATCGGTAAGCCATGTTCGGTGGGTGCTAACTGGCGAGCCATAATAGTCAAATCTTGATTGATGCTTGGGTGATGTTTTAAATACGCCAAAACATAGGCTCTGAAGGTGCCGATATTGGTGAGTCGTCGGCCATTAACACGCGATTCGCCGTCGTGGCCTGCTTTCTGATTGTGGGCTTGTAATTCATCTTTTTTGCCTTGCAGATAGCCTTTGATGTAACTAATTTTGCTGTAACGGGTGAGCGCGTCGTCATCACAAAATTTTATAGAGTTAACGTCAATAAAAATTGAACGCTTAATACGACGCCCCGGCGATTCCTGCATGCCGCGCCAGTTTTTAAACGAGTCGTTGATCAGGCTTTGCGTAGGAACCGTGGTAATGGTGTTGTCGAAGTTGCGCACTTTGACGGTAGTCAGTGCTATTTCCATTACGTCGCCGCTAGCACCGTGTTGAGGAATATCAACCCAATCGCCAATCGCCACCATTTGGTTCGAGCTAAGCTGTAAGCCTGCAACAAAGCCAAGTATTGGATCTTTAAAAATCAGCATTAGCACTGCCGTCATGGCACCTAAACCGGCAAATAAGTTCAGTGGTGATTGGCCGATAACGAGGCTGGCGATCACAATAATTGCGACAAAATAGGTGATCAGTTTGGCTACTTGAGCGAAACTCTTGATTGGTATTCGCCGAGAAATTGAAAACGAGTGATATATTTCCAATAGCGAGTTGATCAGAGCGTCGATAATTAATGCGATTATGATTACCATCGCTATCGCCGCGGTGTTTACCACGATGTTGCTTAGCCACGGATAAACCGTGAGAGCCTTGGGCGTATAGGTATAAATCAAGTAGGCCGGTACTAAGTGTGCGACACGGCTAAAAACTCGATGTTTAATTAATACGTCGTCAAGGTCTGATTTGCTCTTAGAAATGAGCATGTTGATCGTGCGAATAAGCCCATACTTGACGATAAAAAACGAAATAGTCGCGATCAACAAAATCGCGACCATCGCTATTGCGTTAGCGCTGAGAGCTTCATAACCCTTGATGCCGGGAATGTTGCTTAACCATTGATTGATAGGTTCGATCATATTTAGGATTGTATTGTTTGTTTGAGGCCTCAGCTATGCTGAAGTCTCTGTTTGGAAACCCAACTGAAAAATTTCTCTAGCTCAGGGTTTTGTTTAATTGCGGCTAGAGTGTTCAATGTTTTGGCTAGCTGCATTTCATCAAAGCGCTTATGAATGCCCGCATGACAGGTTCGGCAAAGCATAATGCCTTGGTTTAGATCTTGCTTGCTAAAGTTCTTTTTAAAATGCGCTCGACGATGCATTTTGCGTGGTATTAAATGGTGAAAGGTTAGCCATGTTAGGCGTTGGCAGCAGCAACAAAGCCCATGCTTAGCTGATGGCATTTAGGCGGCTTGTTTTTCCAGTAAATCTACATAGGCCACGTCGATTAAATCACTTGCTTGAATATTCAGTTGTTGCATCAACGCCTCGGCTTCCGCTTTTGCTCGCGCTCTTGTTTCAGATGGGGCCTCGCCGCCTTGCACTGAATCATGTTCACCGAGCACCACTTCTAATTCGATAAAGTCACCTAAATTCTCTACTGCATCAAAATGCAGTCGGGTACGACCCACCATGTAAAGGGATCTAACTTTGTTTACTACCTGGCGAATGCCATAGGCTTTTTGTAAAACACTTTTTAGGCCGATAGCATCATCGGTTTCAGTGATGTGATATTCCGATAGCTTTGGGCCGCTGGTGTCGATGCGTCGATAAAAAATTAACTGGGCCGCCCTAGTATCAGAAACAGTATCAGAAACAGTATCGGGAGAGTCATCATGAAATTCTCGCAGCTTCAGCCGCCCGTCAGCAACCTTAAAAAACGTATCCCGTTGCACTAAGATTTCTAAGGCTTTATCACTGATTTGCTCAGCAAGCTTTAGCTGCGAAGCAAAGTTAGTTGCTCGCGCTTTAATTTCTATGTTTTGCGCCATTATTAACCGTTAGAACTATTATTCGTTAGAACTGAAGATGCTTTACAGTCAATGACTTGTTAATCAGCTGCTTTAAGCTGGCGATGCCTAAATCGACATGCATGTCGGCATGATTAACGGTCGCCATTGCATCGCTGGCATCGGTTTTAACGCCATCGGGTGTCATCGGTACATCGCTAACAAGTAGCAGTGCGCCAGCTGAAAAATTGTTCTTGAAGGCGGCTGAAAATAGTGTCGCTGTTTCCATATCAATTGCCATTGCTCGGGTGCGCTTTAAGTAACGCTTAAATTTATCATGGTGCTCCCAAACCCGGCGATTAGTGGTGTAAACGGTACCGGTCCAATAGTCTTCGCCATAGTCACGAATGGTGGTGCTAATTGCTTTTTGCAATTCAAACGCTGGCAAGGCGGGTACTTCTGGCGGCATATAGTCATTACTGGTACCTTCGCCTCGTATCGCCGCGATAGGCAAAATCAAATCGCCGACAGAGTTCTTTTTCTTTAAACCACCGCATTTACCTAAAAACAGAACGGCTTCTGGATGAATAGCGCTCAGTAAGTCGCATATAGTCGCGGTGTTCGGTGAGCCCATACCGAAGTTGATCATGGTAATGCCATCTGCTGTGGCACACGGCATCGAGCGATCAAGTCCGACGACTTTAACACCAGCCTTTTCAGCAAAAATATTTAGGTAGTTAGAAAAATTGGTGAGTAAAATGTATTTACCGAAACCGTCTAACTCCATACCTGTATAGCGCGGTAGCCAATTTTCTACGATGTCTTTTTTTGTTTTCATTATTCACCTTTATTGTTTTTTCTATGATAGCAAGCCCATCATCAAATTTCTTAGGCCATTGCCTAGCAATTGCTGAGATTACCAACTGCCGGTTTTCGGCATTGACGCCCAAGGTTCTTTAGGTGCAAGGCTATCGCCCTTTTGTAAAAGCTCAATTGAAATGCCGTCGGGCGAAATAATAAACGCCATGTGACCGTCAGCAGGGGGCCTGTTTATGGTAACGCCTTTGTCCATAAGCCGTTGGCATGCTTGATATATATCATCAACTTCATAGGCTAAATGACCAAAATTACGACCACCGGAATATTCGTGCTCGTCCCAATTGTAGGTTAGCTCCAATTCAGGCGAACATTGTTCTTTAGCGCTGCTTAGGTCATGTGGGGCGGCTAAATATAGTAGCGAGAAGCGACCTTCGTCGCTGTCATAACGTTTGGTTTGAACTAAGCCAAGCTTGTCACAGAAAAAGTCGAGTGCGCTGTCTAAGTCGCCAACCCGAACCATGGTGTGTAAAAATCGTAAACTCATTTATTCTCCTGCCAGCCAATTGGCAATGTCTTCGGCGTAATACGTTAAGATTGCGTTTGCGCCAGCGCGTTTGAAGCTCATCATTGCTTCGAGCACCACGGCTTTTTCATCGAGCCACCCATTTTGTGACGCCGCTTTAAGCATCGCATACTCACCACTTACATGATAAACGAAGGTGGGCATGTTGAATTCGTCTTTAACTCGGCGCACGATGTCAAGATAGGGCATTCCGGGCTTTACCATCACATAGTCGGCACCTTCATCGATATCCATACGTACTTCATGTAAAGCTTCGTCTGAATTTGCCGGATCCATTTGATAGGTGTATTTATTGCCGCCGCCCAAATTACCGGCCGAACCGACGGCATCACGAAATGGCCCATAGAAGGCCGATGCGTATTTAGCCGAGTAAGCTAAAATTTGAGTGTTGCGCAGCGTATTTGTTTCCAGCGCCATGCGAATTTTGCCAATACGACCATCCATCATATCCGAGGGCGCCACGATATCAGCCCCCGCTTGGGCGTGAGAAACCGCTTGTTTTACCAATACCTCAATGGTTTCATCGTTAATTACATAACCATCGTCGTCAAGCAGGCCGTCTTGACCATGTACTGTATACGGATCGAGCGCGACATCTGAAATAATTCCGATATTCGGAACTGCGGCTTTTATTGCCCGCATGGCTCGTTGAGCGAGCCCTTCAGGGTTAAACGCTTCTTCGGCGAGCAGTGACTTTTTGTCATTGCCGACGACCGGGAATAAGGCGATTGCTGGAACACCAAGAGCATCCAAACGCTTCGCTTTTTCTACCAGCAAATCAATACTTATGCGCTCAACTCCAGGCATCGAGTCAATGGTCTCGGTTTTATTCTCGCCCTCGATTACAAATACTGGCAAGATTAGGTCGCTTGCACTTAGCGCGTTTTCACGCATTAGCCTACGAGAGAAATCATTGGCGCGAGGCCGGCGTAAGCGGCTAGTTGGGTATTGTCTATTCATCCGGCTAGTGTCTCATTAATTCGGTCCGAATTCGAGAGGGTGTTGTTGCCAGAGTTGCTTGAAGAGTTGCTATATAGGGAGTTTGAGGTGCATCGGCTGGGTAACTACAGTTCTCGCACCATTCTGCGGCCGCCGACTCGAGGCATCTGGTCCATAATGTAGTTGGCGCGTTTCTTTAGGTACTTGCTCGGCTTACCTGGGTTTGACCTAGACGGCGTTGGCAGGCTTGCGGCAATTAAGGCTGATTGTTCGGGTGTTAAGTACTTTGCATCGATGCCGAAATAATGTTGACTCGCCGCGCCGACTCCAAAAACAGATTTACCAAATTGGGCGAAATTTATATAGAGTTCTAGAATCCGTTTTTTCGGCACGATTAACTCCATCCAGATAACCAGCCAAGCTTCAAGGCCTTTGCGTAAAAAGCTACGACCTGGCCATAAGAATAGGTTTTTCACGGTCTGCTGCGAGATAGTGCTGGCTCCTCGCGATTCACCATTTTTGCGCTCTTCGAGTACCAATTTAATTTGCTTTATATCAAAGCCATAATGGTTTGGGAATTGTTGGTCTTCAGAGGCAATTACCGCGTTCGGGAAGTAGGCAGATACGTCGTCGATTGGCACCCATTTATGCTTTATATTGGTGTTGTTATTACGCTTATTGAGTTCAATAAAGTTACTAGTAGGCGGGTCGTAGTAGCGCAAAAGCACCATTGGTAGGGCGGACACAAAACACACCAACAGCATTAGACGAAAGCTCCATCGAAAGAAATTACGTATCGGCCCTCTTGGCTTTCTACCAAGGTTGCCGCTTGCCAGACTTTGGTGTGAAGATCGGCGCTGTGATGGTCGCATTAGGTCACGCATGGCTTACATCATAAATGGGGTCACACGCAGCACTTCGTCCATCGTGGTCAATCCCTGTGAGACTTTCTTGGCACCACTGTGGCGGAGCGTTTGCAAGCCATCCTTATCGGCCTGCTTGCGCAGCGGCTCTAGGTCAACGCCTGGTTTAATCAAAGGTTTAATGGCTTGGGTCATTTCCAGCATTTCATATAAACCTATTCGACCTAAAAACCCAGTTTGGCGGCATTCTAGGCAGCCAACTGGTTTGCACGGCGCAGTGGCCTCAACCTCGGCACCTTGAATAAATTCGGACCAGATAAGCGGATCAATGGTATCGGGTTCTTTACAGTGATGACAAAGTGTTCTGATTAAGCGTTGCGCCATTACCCCAAGGACCGTGGCGTTAATTAAATAGGCCGGAACGCCTAGTTCCTGTAATCGTGTGATGGCCGACGGGGCATCATTGGTATGCAGTGTCGAGAGCACCAAATGACCGGTTAACGCCGCTTGGATCGCCATTTCGGCGGTTTCTAAATCGCGAATCTCACCGATCATGATGATATCGGGGTCTTGCCGTAACAAAGATTTGACACCCGCAGAGAAGGTCAAATTAATCGCTTTGTGAACTTGAATTTGGTTAAATGAAGGTTCGACCATTTCGATAGGATCTTCGATTGTGCAAACATTAACCTCGCTAGTGGCGAGATTTTTCAAGGTTGAGTAAAGTGTCGTAGTTTTACCTGATCCGGTTGGTCCGGTGACTAAAATGATGCCATTGGTGTGTTTGGTTTGGCGATTCCAGATATCTAACTCGCGGTCAGTCAGCCCTAACTCATTGAACGAACGTTGCAGCACCTCAGGGTCGAAAATTCGCATCACCATCTTCTCGCCCATGGCGGTCGGCACAGTCGATAGGCGTAGCTCGATCTCTTTGTTGCTTGGTGTCCGTGTCTTTAAGCGGCCATCTAACGGGCGTCTCTTTTCAGATATATCCATGCGCGCTAGCGTCTTTAAACGTCCGACAATGGCGAGTAGCACATTGGGCGGCACCTGATAGGCGTGGTGTAGCATGCCATCAATTCTAAAACGCACTTCACCGCGCTCTTTACGTGGCTCTAGGTGAATATCACTGGCGCGCTGCTCAAATGCGTACTGCAACAGCCAATCGACCAGTTGCACGATATGATGGTCTTCAGCATCGAGCTGGCCGCTGCGGCCTAGGTCTACTAGCTGTTCGAGGTTTTGTTGTAGGCTGGCGCCGGTTCGGTCATCATTAATATTCGACTTGCTGATCGATCTAGCTAGATTGTAAAATTCGCTTACGTAGCGATCAACGTCAAGAGGGTTTGCAAAAACGATATCTATGTCTTTGCGAAGGAGCTTTTCTAAATCGTCCTTCCATGACAGATCAAGCGGGTTTTTGACTGCTAAGGTTACTCGGTCAGGAGCCGCTTTGACCGCCAAGAAACCGTGCCTCTTAGCATAGTCAGAGGCGATTACTTTGGTCACCGCAGCGATATCAATATTAAGCGGGTCGATGTAAAAGTAGTCAACACTAATGCTTTTAGCGAACCATTCGCACAATGGTTCCAAGGTGATTTTCTCACCGGTCTCTTGGTGGGATGGTAAGCTGCGAGCTATACCGACTAATGGATGACTTGGCGCAGGATTTACGTTGAGCAAATTTGCGTCAATACGTTTAGCTTCAGCGACCGATATCATGCCGGCTTTGAACATCGCTTTTAAAATCGACTTATGGTTTAGTTTTTCAAGGCTCATGCGGTTAAGCTTATCTAGTTAGGCAAAGGTGCTTGTGGTATTTGTGCTGTGCCTTTACAAGTGTATTTATATAAGGCTGTGATGATGGTATGACATGAAGTGATATCATGCCAGTGAATTTGTTGTTAGGACTGACGGAGGTCATCGATGATCCGAGTGATCATAGTATTAATTTTCTTGTTTTTGGTTTGGGTGCTGTACGCCTCGGGTTTTGAGAAGCCTCGAAAAATACGCATTTGTATTATTGCTATTGTGCTGTGCTCGATTGGTTTCTGGTTCGACGGCTACTATAAGCGTGAACTAAATAATCTGATTGACGTCAGCCAGGTGCAAGTGTGTGGAGTGACCTCAGAGTTTAGTTATCGAACTAATTATAATTTAAAAATCTGCTTACAAAATGAGGCTACTGATGCCACCGTTAGTCGATTAAAGATGGTGGTTATAGCGTCAAACTGTGCCGAGCAGCTCTGTGTTGAAGTCCAGCGTGTTGAGCGAGACGTATTGATTAACATAGCACCGATATCGCGTACGACACTTGAGCAAAATTTGAGCTTCGATCGTGTTAATCCAGATCAGAACAGCATTCAATGGTCGGTCGAGGTGTTAGACATTAAGGCAACCAGAACGAAAACCGCCGAATGACCTGTGTTGTCGGCGATTGTTTATAACTGTGGCGATTGATCATGGCGATTAATAAACGCTTGGTGCTTGGTAAGCTAATAAAAGGCATGCTGATTATCTTGGTTTTGGCGTTCATATTGGTGTTGTTTCGTAGCCTCAGTGGGCCCTCGCTTACATCACCCTCAAAAGCTACTTTTGACAATGTGGTTGTCGGCCAAACGGCGCTTCGGCGCTTGGGTAGTAAGCGTGTTTGGATAACGCGCTTGAGCCAATCTCATGTGCGCCAAGCGCTAGAATTAGATGCCTCAGTGGTTAACTCAGATGCAGGCTGCGACCCATCGAGAGTGTTGTGTGTGATTTCGGCCAATTCGTCGCGCAGCGGCATTGATATCGTTTATCTAAATGAGGTGCCTGCGCAATTACCGACAGGTATCACATGGTACGGCGGCTTTGTTGACCCAGCCAGTGGAGCAGTGTTCGACTTTCTAGGGCGGGCGTATAAGGCTGTGCGGCCTAGTAACAAGGTCGACAGCCTCAACGTGGTTAATCATTAGATTAAGGTTCTTACTTTAAACTAACTGAAGGCTTTTATTAAAACCAGCTGAAGGCTCTATTCGAACCAGCTGATGGCGTTTATTAAAACCAGCTGAAGGCTCACCCAAACCAGCTGAGAGGTTCTTCATGTAGCAAGGCGGCTTGCTCTCTTAGGCTTAGAATATGATCTTCCCAGCACCGCTGGGTGTTAAACCAAGGGAACGCTAGCTTAAATGCAGGGTCACTCCATCGCTTAGCGAGCCAGCCGTAGTAATGAATAAGACGCAGCGTTCTAAGTGCTTCAATTATGTGTAGCTCACGCGCATCAAAGTCGCAAAACTCGGTGTAGCCAGCCAATACGGCATCTAAGCCAGCGGTCCTATCTGGTCGGTCGCCTGCGAGAAACATCCAAAGGTCTTGCACTGCCGGTGCCATACGAGCGTCGTCAAAGTCAACAATGTGAGGGCCCGAATCGGTCCAAAGTATATTGCTGGGGTGACAATCGCCATGACAGCGAAGCATCGAAATATCGCCAGCTCGGTCATAGCACTGCGCGGCTTCAATCAATAATTGCTCAGTTAATGACTGGTAGGCGTCAACTAGCTCTGGTGGAATAAAATTATTCTTCAGTACGAAATCGCGAGCTTGATAGCCAAAAGTTTGAATGGTTAGGCTTGGCCGGTGCTTAAAGCTTTGTGCCTTGCCAACTTGGTGAATACGGCCCATAAACCGGCCCATTTGCTCAAGTTGATCAAAGTTTTCTAAGTCGGGTGCTCGGCCACCACGATTTTCAAATAATGCAATTCTGAAGTGTTCAGTTTGCAGCAGCGTTTCACCGTTGAGCTCGAGCGGTGCAATAACCGGTATTTCCAGTTCAGCCAGATCTTGGGTGAATTTATGTTCTTCTAAGATCGCCTCATTGCTCCAACGGGCTGGGCGGTAGAATTTAGCAACTACGCTTGAGCCATCATTTAAGCCTACTCGGTAGACTCGATTTTCGTAGCTATTAAGCGCCAGCAAACGGCCATCACACTCGTAGCCGAATAGTTCAATGCTATTGAGCACCTCGTCAGGAGACAATTGTGCATAGGCATGATCTAAGGGTTTTTCTGATTCATCCAATGTATTAGGCGCTAGAAGCGAATGGCTGAGTTAATGTCGTGATGAGAATAACATGTCACCTAGAGTCAAAGGGTTTATGTTATATATAGTGAGAACTCTGCATAACTCTAGCGCAAGATAAGATGACTAATAGTTTCCAATATTTTCTCATTTTCCTTTTGCACTAGAGTTATGCAGAGGTCTCATAGTGTGTTAAAACAACTTTGGAGGACCTAGGGAGTTGGTTAAAATGTCAAATGTCGCAAAATTTGAGAGCACAAAAGCTGGGCACAGCGTATTAACAGCTGCGCCGCCTGTATTAGTAGCGCACCGTGGTTATTCAGGGCGTTACCCGGAATGCACTCTGCTTGCCTACGAGGCAGCCTATCAACATGGCGCACGATATATGGAGTTAGATCTGCAGTTAACGGCCGACTGCGTACCGGTGCTGCACCACGACGCTAGTTTAAAGCGTATAGCGGGCGTTGATCTGGATATTCGAGATACCAAAGTTAAACAGGTAAAAGCGATGCACGCATCGTATCCGAGCCGTTTCGAAGACGAGTTTGCCGATAATCGGTTTACCACCTTTAAACGGTTTTGCAAGTGGATGGCTCAAAACGAGGACGTTACCTCATTCGTTGAAATTAAGCAGGAGTCAATTGATCGCTTTGGGATTCCGATGTTTATGGATCAAGTACACAAGCGCATCTTGAGTACTAATACAGAGTCGCAATGTGTGATCATCTCGTTCAATCATGAAGTTATTGAATACACTCGTAATATCTCGTCAATGCGAACAGGTTGGGTGTTACCAGCTTGGACCGATGAGTGTAAGGAAATTTTAGAAAATTTGAGGCCAGACTTTCTTTTTTCCGATGTCGCTCACTTGCCGCGTGATGACAAAGACATATGGCGTGGGAGTTGGCAATGGGCTGTTTATAATCTTGACGACGTGAACTCCGCTATTAATATGGCAAACCGTGGTATGCAATTTCTAGAGACCAATCAGATTGGAACCTTAATGAGCAATGATGCTCTGGCAAATAGAATTAAGTGAGAATTAAAATTATGTGTAGACTTGGCTGTTTTTCAACAATTGTCTTATTGCTATTAACTGGCTGCATCAGTAGCCCAAGAGACGCGCAGGATGCTCTAACGACAAGCGACCGCCTTTTGCCCGCTTTTAATCAGCGGCTATTTGAGCCACAAAAGGTGATCAGTGATGAGGAGATTTTTCACCTAAGCCAAGAACAACGAGCTGATTTTTTTCAATTTTTAAACGACCCTAAGTTTGTATCAACACCGCGGCACGTTCGAGTTGCAACCTACATGGGACTTATTCTTGATCAGTTTACTTTTTCGGATAAAACCCTTACCACCCGAGAGTCATTGGCCAGCAAAAGCGGAAACTGTTTATCGTTAACGGTGTTAACCACGGCCTTCGCTGAATTGGCTGGCGTTGATGTGGCTTATCAATTACTTGATCAAAACCCGATCTACAGCATCGATAGAGGGCTGTTAGTCACCTCAGATCACCTTCGTGCCGTGCTTCGATCTCAACCGACTGCGGGCGATAGTTTTTCTTCCGTTTCTCGGGTGCGGATAGATTACTATCAAACCGATGGCCTTAGTTATATCGACAATATAAGTACCAATTACCAACGGTCTTTGTTCTATAGCAATTTAGCGGTGGAGAACTTATTTAATGATGATATCGATTCGGCCTACGCCTATGCGGCTAGGGCATTGGATATCTACAAAAGTAATGCGTCTGCACTAGTCACCATGGGCATCGTGCATCGTAAGCGAGGTGATTTGGCGAAAGCTGAAGAGATTTACCTACACGGAGCTACGTATTTTGATAAGGCGCCGACCTTCATAGGTAACTATGTCGCCTTGTTGAACAGTCAAAATCGCGATGTTGATTTGAATCGGCTAGTCAGGGTTGGGTCTTCCAAAGTTCAAGATCACCCTTGGCAATGGATTAGAGCTGGCAAAAAGTCGTTCAACAGTGGCGACTACGATAAAGCCGTTTCGTTCTACGAGCACGCCTTAGATCTAGCTCCTGATCTGCATCAAGTTTACTTATTGGCTGGGGACGCTAGTTACGCCAATGGTAACAAGAAAGAGTCCCGTCAGTACTTAGTTCAGGCCCTTAGTGTAGCGAATCAAATGTCTGATCGTAGCGAATATAAGCGTAAGCTTGAGGCGTTTAATCGGTAGTCCGGCGACCTTTACAGGCATAAAAAAACCGCATCAGTGGATGCGGTTTTTTTATTTTAATCTTTACACTTTATTGTTTAGCTAACGCGTCTCGGATTTCGGTAAGTAGCTTAACTTCATCAGAAGGTTCGGCAGGTGCTGCTGGAGCCTCTTCTTCGGCTTGCTTGGCAGCGTTCATACCTTTGATGACCATGAACAATGCAAATGCGACAATAACAAAGGTAACCATGGCATTAATGAATAAGCCATAATTAATCGTTACTGCGCCGGCTTCTTGGGCCGCCTGTAACGTAGCGTAGGTCGCTCCATTGCCGCCTTTGATGACCGCAAACATATTGCTGAAATCTACGCCGCCGGTGAGCACGCCAACAACCGGCATGATTATATCGTCAACCAGCGATTTAACGATGGTGCCAAAGGCTGCGCCGATAACAATACCAACCGCCATATCGACGAAGTTGCCTTTCATCGCAAATTCTTTAAACTCTTTTAACATTTTATTCTCCTGAAATTTTCTTAGTGACATCAGCCTAAGATGACCGTGTGCTAATGCATACTGGATTAAGTAGGTACTACTGTCTGCTTCAAGAGTGTAGTGTACCTCCCAAGGCTTACAAGGAGCTCTTTAAACAGTCATCATGCTCTCGTGATACGCATTCTGCCTTTTGTAGAGACTTTTGCAAGCCGTGTGACAATTGATCACAATTCAAATGCAGCGGCTAGTTCTGCAGATTAGCGATAGCTGAGGCTAACTTGGTAGTAAGGGTGGTCAGAAACACCTTTTTCTAACATTTCCCCCGCTTCAACATTAAAGCCTTTGGTGAGAATCCAATCGATGCGGTCCGCATTTTCTAGATCTAAGCCAGCTGATGAAATCGCATCTGTAATTTCGATGTCCTTCAGTGCATTGGCTAAGCTGGGCGTGTTAGCTCGGCTATTAAAATCGCCCAGTAATATGGCCCGAGGGTATTTGGCAAATTCTTGTAGCACTAGCTTAAGTTGATCTTCACGACCACCGCGGGTGTGCAAGTGAGTGTTGATAAAGTGAAAGCTCTGACCTTGCCAATGTACTTGGGCGACCGTCATATTTCGAAAGCTTTTGCCCGATTTGTCGGGTAACATTTCAACGCGCCAGTCGCTTACCGGCACTTTACTTAAAATCGCATTGCCACGGTGCTCGCGGAACCAGCGTTGGCGTGTAGCGCTGAACAGCCAACCAAACTTGCCAACCTTAGCTAGACGCTCGGTTTGACCCGAACTCAGGCCTAAGAAACCGTCAAAGCCGGCTGCGTACACTTCTTGAACGCCGACTAAATCAGCATTAGCCATAACTTGGGCACTGGCAAGAAGGTTGCGTTTGCCGTCGAGACCCTTACCGGTTTGGATATTGTAGCTTGCTACTTTAAGAACCTCTGGCTGCTCCGTTTGTTGGGGCTGCGAGAGTAGCGATACGCCCGCTTTGTCAGTTGCTGGTTGAGACCGTCTAGCAACGGCGATGAGCGCGATAATCAGTGCAATAATTAGTATTTTAGCCATCGATTTTCTTTCTTAAGTTTTTTTCTTGGTGTCACTGAGGTTTCTAGGTTTATGAAGCTTTACGATTTTTTGCTGAGTATTTGGCTTTCGCCGCTTGCTAGCGACTACTTGGTAGCGACCAAGTACGCGACGTAGGACAAACAGGCTTCGCCTAATTCCGTTTTAGTGAATATACCATCGCCACTTTCGCCGTCTTCGTCGGTACCTTCCCAATAACAATCAGCGCTCTTGAAACCGGCTTCGAGCATGATGTCACGCAACTCAGGTAAGCCCCATAGTCGCCATTCATAGGTAAACGCATCGGTCATCTCGGTGCCGTCCGGGAAGCGAAAGTGAATATGCAAACGCGCATGACCGGTGATCGGGTTGATCGCATCTTGGTCCCATACATAGGTGAAGCTTTGATCCTCCATCTCGGTTTCTTCTTCGAGCTCTTGGATGCTCTCTGGGCCACCATGCAGGTCACAGACAAAAATGCCATCGGGGGCTAAGTCGGCATAAACGCGCCTAAAGTAGTCAAGCATTTCCGAGCGCTGCTTGAAGATCCAATAAGAAAAGTTTTGCGCACACCTGACATCCGGCGCGCGACGACTTGGATTGCGCGCATCTTCCTGATATTGCAGAACACGCTTACCGGCTTTGCCTAATGGTTTTAGATTGTGTTTTAAGCCCCAGGCAAGTGGCTCAGGATCAATATCGTAAGACTCTGTTGTAAAATCATCGCCTAAGTTTGCCCAATGGCCAGACATCAAACAGGTGCCACAAAAGTCTTCACGCAGATGTTTTGGGCTTTTACCGTTGATTGACTTATAGGTATCGATTAAAAAGCTAACGTCCTGTTCTGCTGATTGAACTGCGCGTTGATATAATACGTATTTATCAGCTGTTTTAGCCGTGTAATTCTTAGCCATTTTAAACTCGGTTTGATGTGCGATTGGTCGCGCTAAATTCAGTCTAAAGTGTACCGTAAAAAATACCCTCTAAATAGACATCATCAATGCCACTAATGGCGATCTAAAAATCATTTAATAGATAGGCACATAGCCTTTGCCTTAATACAGAGATAAAGGTCACTCGCTAGAAATATAATTTGCCTTATACTCTGGTGTCAGTATTAGCTAGATTACGCCGATTAGAGTGAGAAATGTTAGCTGGCAATCTTGATCGATGTTTTCAATAATAATCGCTAACTTATTGATAAAAATAGGAACTCTGATTTTTAGTTTTTTGAGGCATAAAAATAGTTATACACAAATTATTTAAGTCAATAGATTTGCAATATTTATTTTTTGTGTAACATGACTGAAACATTTGATTCAATATAAGCTATTGATTTTATTGATATAATTTATTTGCATAAAAAATAGGCAATTTTTGTCAGGTCAATAAGTATCAACTGTTACAGCCCGTTTTTCACTTTTATCAACAAAGTTATCCACAGGCTGTGTGAGTAACTTTTTATTAAAATATGACAACTTGTCCAAACCCGCATAAACAATGACTTTATCGATATTTGAGCCACGATCGGAGCACATTATTAGCGTCGCTGTGCCTGTGCCATTGAGACAAAGTTTTGACTTTTTGCTACCGATCACCTCGCCCGAAAACGAGATCAAGCCCAGTGTCGGTGCAAGAGTGAAAGTTCCCTTCGGGTCGCGTAAATTAGTCGGCGTAATTCTATCGATTAAAAGTGACAGTGATTTTCCCGAAAATAAGCTTAAACCGGCGATCGAAATACTCGATCAATCCAACCTATTTGATGACGCGCTTTGGACTTCTTTACTTTGGTTATCGCGTTACTATCTAGCGCCCATCGGCGAAGTGCTGGATGCCGCTTTACCGGTAGCTTTACGGCAGGCGGGTGAGCTGATGCCGAACAGTAAAAAGACCTGGGCGCTGACCGAAGTGGGTCGCAGCCGTTCGCTTGATGAACTTAATCGTGCGCCACTGCAGCTTGCTATTATCAAGTTGTTTATGAAAAATAGCTTATTAACCGCTGACGACTTTAAAGATACGGCGACAAGTTGGCGCCAGGCGGTCAATGCCTTAGTCGAGAAGGGCTGGGTCGAAGAGACCCAAGCGCAACCAGCCCTAGCTCAACGTTCGCTTGATAAGCACGATTTTATTACCTTAACTGAGCAGCAAGCAGTGGCTGTAGAGTCGATTAACCAGAGTATTGGTCAGCAGCGCTTCTCGGCAACCTTGTTACACGGCGTTACCGGCAGCGGCAAGACCGAAGTATATTTCTCGGCGATGGAATCGGTATTGGCAATCGGTAAACAAATTTTACTCATGGTTCCAGAGATAGGTTTAACGCCTCAGCTAATTGAGCGGGTCAAGCGTCGCTTTAGTGAGCCGCTTGTGGTGATGCACTCTGGGCTCAATGATACTGAGCGACACCTTGCTTGGTGGCATGCCAAGCAAGGCAATGCCAAGATAGTGATTGGCACGCGTTCGTCGGTATTTAGCTCGTTTGCTGATCTTGGTTTAATTATTATTGACGAAGAGCATGACGGGTCTTTCAAGCAGCAAGATGGTGTCCGCTATCAAGCCAGAGATGTGGCGACGTATAGAGCCAAGCAGCAAAATATAGCGATTATTCTAGGTTCGGCAACACCCTCGCTCGAGACTTTCGTGAATGCCGAATCAGGCCGCTATAACTTGCTCAGCCTTACTGAGCGAGCGACTAAGGTTGCACTGCCAAGCATAGAGCTAATCGATCTTAATATGCAGCCGACTAACGATGGCTTGAGCCCTGCGATGCTTGAAGCGATAAAAGCGACATTGTCAAAAGAAAAGCAAGTTATGCTGTTTCTTAACCGGCGCGGCTATGCACCGGTGTTGTATTGCAAAGACTGTAAGCAAGCCGCTAAATGTCATCGTTGCGATTCTCACCTGACCTTGCACCGACGGGTAAATCGCATGCGTTGCCACCATTGTGGTTACGAGGGTCAATTGCAAACTCGATGTGGCAGCTGTAACTCAGCAGAAATGGTCGATGTTGGTGAAGGTACGCAGCGAGTAGAAGACGCAATTGCCCTGCGCTTTCCTGAGTCCACGGTGTTGCGTATCGACCGCGATAGCACCAGCCGTAAGGGTGAATTGGCTGAAGTGCTCGAACAAGCACGCTCTGGTAAGGCCGACATCCTAATTGGTACTCAGTTAATAACCAAGGGCCACGATTTTCCTAATGTGGGAATGGTTGGCATTTTAGAGGCCGACCAAGGGCTATATAGCACTGACTTCCGAGCCAGCGAAGCCTTGTTTCAACAGATTTTACAAGTCTCCGGACGCGCTGGTCGTCGCGGTGATGTTGGCCGCGTGTTTATTCAAACCAACTTTCCTGAGAACCGGTTTTTCGAAAAAGTGATTAAACATGATTTCATCGGCTTTGCCAAAGACCTGATGGCAGAACGTAAAGCTGCACAATTCCCCCCGTTCGGTTGTTTCGCATTGATCCGAGCCGAATCACCGCATCAAGCTCAGGCTTTACAATTTTTACGTAAAGCGAGGCATGATATTCAGCCGAGTGACGGCGTTAGGCTAATGGACGCCGTGCCCGCGCCAATGGAGCGACGCGCAGGCAGGTATCGGGCTCAGTTGTTATTATGTAGCAATCAGCGCTCCGCACTTAATCACACACTAGCCCTTTGGTTGCACTTAATTGCTACTGATAACGCGGCTAAAAAATTAGCTAATTCGGTGCGCTGGAGCTTAGATATCGACCCGCTAGATCACTTTTAACCCGTTCAGATTCTTGTTCGCTAGTTGGCCCAATCATTAAATCAGGTTAGTCGGCTGTGGTTAATTTTCCAGACGAGTCCGTTGCAGTGCCCTAGCCGCTGAATAGCTGGCGACACAATATGGGACTATATAGCTCAAAAATATCTTGATCCAAGTTTGCCGGCTAATGTCGAGTGCGAGAATTGCACAGCCGTGATTAATAACCGCCAAAATGCTGCCGACCACGAGTGATACTTTGATTGCGTTTATTACAACGCCGCGAGAAACGGCTAATTGAAGAAACGTGAGACGACTAGTCATTTGATAGTGTGCCGTAATTTTTGAGGTATATGTTAAAGACCGTGTGTGGAGGTATTCTCTCACCCGCGACGTTTTGCAGCCGGTGATATAGTAATTGTCATATTTATAGTGGACAATAGGTCAAGAACTATGGAAGTTCATTAATAGCACACCCTAAACCCAATTCGGAGAATCCCTACATGACCCTTAAAACCTTTCTGTTTTCCGTTGCTCTTGCCACCGCTAGCTTGAATGCGGCTGCTCAAGTCGAAAATGGCACCTTTGAAACTTGGTCTAACGGTGCCCCATCCGGTTGGACCACCATCGACTCAGGCATTCTGTTAGACCAAGTAAGCACCCCCATTGTTGACGGCCAATATGCGCTGAAAACCACCGTGACCACGGCGTCTCAGAGTAATACCGACTTGCTGCAACAGTTCGACGTTGTCGCTAACCAAACCTATGATTTTGAAGTCTCGATCTACCACACTGAAGGCAGCGTAGCCGCACGGATCATAGCGGATGGCTATCGAGGCTATTCAGACCCGTCTATTCGTAACCAGTGGCAGCAACTTCGTTTCAGCTACCAAGCTACCAGCACTAAGACGATTAACTTAGGTCTGCGGTTTTATGATCGATCAGGCTTTGACGGCTCAGAAGTGGTGTATGTCGATAGCTTTCAACCGACATCGACAACTACCCCACCGGCGCCGACCGGTTGTCAAGACCCCACTACTACAGCTACTACTATCACAATTAATACCGATAACTATGGTAGCGAAACCAGCTGGCAGTTAAGCACCGCAGCAGGTCAAACAATTGGAGGTGGTTCTAACTACGCTAACAACCAAAGCTTTGTAAGTGATTTCTGCCTATCCGAGGGCGATTACACCTTTGCTATCGCGGACACCTTTGGTGATGGTATTTGTTGTAGCTTTGGCAATGGAAGCTATGTCGTTGAGGCAAATGGTCAAGAACTTTTAAGTGGCGGTCAATTCGCTTCTAATGAAACGCGAAGCTTTACAATTCAAGGGTCAGGTACAACTCCGCCAGATACTGGTGATTACTATCAAGCTGCGAATGGGCTAAGCGGATTTGCACTGAAAACTGCATTGCATAACATTATTAAGGGCCATGCGGCTCAAGGTTATGGCGCTCTATGGGGCTTTTATTCGGCCAATAGTTTAGACCTGTACTTTGAGAACGACGGCAGCATACTCGACATCTACTCGGAAAATCCTAACGGTACTGACCCCTATAACTACACCGCCATTACTAATCAGTGCGGTAGCTACAATAGTGAAGCTGATTGTTACAATCGTGAGCACTCATTTCCGAGAAGTTGGTTTGGTGGTTCAATAGAGCCGATGAATTCAGACGTGCACTTTATCTTTGCCACCGACGGCCAAGTTAACGCCTATCGCGGTAGCTTTCCTTACGGCGAAGTCGGCACTAACGACGTTGTATCTAACAACGGTTCGGCTCGCGGATCAGCTCAGTCAGGCCTTGGCTATTCAGGTACCGTGTTCGAACCAATTGATGAATTCAAAGGTGATATGGCTCGCGCCACCTTATACGTAGCAACTCGTTATGAAAATATAGTCGCAGGCTGGGAAAATAACAGCTCGTCCTCAGACGCCGTTCTCAATGGTAGCAATACTCAGGTATATGAAACCTGGTATCTCAATTTGCTAAAGCAATGGCATCAACAAGACCCGGTCAGCCAAAAAGAAATTGATCGTAATAACGCAGCACATGTTTATCAAGGCAATCGAAACCCGTTTGTTGATCACCCTGAATATGTGCAGTCTATTTGGGGGAATTAGCTCGCGCTTTAGACTATTTAGTCGATAAAAGACCGAGCATTCGTGCTGTCCGTAGGGCTAGTTCGAATGCTCTTTCTCTTATCGAGTACTCTTGCACCTAAAGGTGTAATGAGAATTGTGCGTGGAGCTTATAACTACCGCAAGCAGAGTAATAGAAATGTCTTACCCCCAATTACTCGATCTAAGGTATATATTTTTTAGGTGCCCTTGGGGATACCTAGGGCTATCTTACGATAGCGTTTGGGCTAAGTGTATTCACTTATTTCGATGCGGACAAATTTTCAAGTGACGCCGGGAATGCTTGCGCGTCCTCTCTAAAGTAAACTTGGTACCTTTCTTCAAACCCAGCTCTCGGGGGGATTCGGCCGTCTAGTAATGAGGAATGGAGGCCGTCGACAAAGTACATCGCGACGTCTTGCTTGTCTTTAGTTTTGATCGCGCCTCTTGGTATGAGGTTAAACAAATCTTTTACATGCGAGCGAGATTCTTCTGAGATGTTGATGTTATTGGCTTCGCCCGACGCTTCTAATCTCGCTGCTCGATTCACCGTGCTCCCCCAAATATCGAAGGCGAATTTTTTGATGCCTACTACGCCTGCAACGACGGGTCCCGAATGTATGCCTATGCGGATTTCCCAGTCGGGATAGTCTTCGCGGCTGCTAAGTTGCTTTGTTATTTCGATGCACTCCATCGCCGCCAAAATCATATCGGCGCAATGTGATAAGTTACGGCTAGGAACGCCAGAAACAGCCATGTAGCAATCGCCAATAGTTTTTAGTTTCTCGACATTATATTTATCGCAAATTTTGTCAAACTCAGTGAAATATTCATTTAATACCTCAACCAGTTTATCAACTGATAACTTCTCAGTTGAGAGAGTAAAGCCTTTAATGTCGGCAAACATCACGGTGGCCGAAGAATAGTATTGGGGTGCTACTTTGCCGTTGTCGACTAATTCATCGGCGGTAGATTTGGGTAAAATGTTCAACAATAAATGTTGTGATCTCTGACGTTGTTCATTAACAATTCTATATTGCTCATCAAGCTTGTCTCTAGCTTCAAGCAAGCGGCCGCCCATGTCGTTAAAACTTTCAGCGAGATCATGCAATTCATCTTTGGATTTGTCATTGATGCGATGATCTAAATCACCTGCACCAATTTTTTCCGCACCTAATTGGAGACCGGTTAAGCGGCTCATTAAGTCCCTAGAAAACCATATTAAGATTAGCATTAAAAATAATGTTGAGCCCAAAAACACGGATGTCGAGAGCTTATTGGTTAATGCAGACGTAGTGGCATAATTTTCTCGCGCCAGTTTGATGCGAGACTCTTCGGCTTGAATTAGGGCGGGTAAATAAATTTGCATTACCTCATTGGCTAACGGCTCGGCATTAATTGCCAGCTCCATCAATGCTTCGGTATGATCTCGACCGAAGTAAAGATAGAAGCGACGCCATGACTTAATCAAGGCCTCATATTTGCTACTCAGCGCGGTCAGTTCCTTACTGCTCTCAGAGCCGACACTGCTAGAAATACGGGAAATACTTTCGGCAACTACGTTGGTTTGAGTATCAAAACGCTCGATGTCTTTCGGGTGCAGAGCTAGGTCTTCTGTGCCACTAACAAATTGGCCCATAATGGTATTTTGTTTACTAAGGTCATTCAGGCCCCTCTGAGTTTCGCCGAGTGCGATCTGTACCTCGGTAGCAAGTCGTAACTCCTCAATGGCGTTATTACTTTTACTTTTGCTCCAGAAATAGACAGACAGATTTGCCCCGGAAAACGCCACAACAAGCACAAAGATTAGAATCAGTTTGCCGCCGATATTCATGATTATTAGTGCAGTGTATCCGCTGAAGAGTTATTTAAAAACCAATGGGTAACCTTCCTCACCAGGAAGAATATTATCAACTTTTAAGACCTTGGCATCAGGCGGAACTTCAGCATCATCTACAAATGCGATTGCGCCTGGAATTCGACTAACTAATATCCCAGCCATTTCATTTGATAGAACAACTTTGGGGCCAGAGGCCGCTTCTGTCCGAAATACTTTTGATATCCAAAATTGCCGATATTGAGGCTCGCTCATTTTCATTACTTCACCGAGTACCGTATCCCGCTCCCAAGAAACGGGTGCCTGAATGAGTAAAGTGACAAGCCCGCCGCCCTTCCAAAATCGAATGTCACCTAATAAGAGCAGTCTAAGGTCTTCAGTAGAAATGCTATCTTGTTGCACAGTCGGGTTAACGATCACTACCAAACTTCGTTTGTTGTCGGCATTAGCATCCGTCTGTGCAAAGCCTGTTGAGGCTGAGCATAGTAAAAAGAAGACTAGTAGCACTTTAAAATATTGCATCGTATAACTCTCAATATGAACTAATTTTGTAAATTTTTTTGAACTCTCTATGAGCGAGCCGAATAGAGTTTAGAAAAAGGCCGAAAATTGACCATGAATACTCTCGATAGAGAGGTCATCATCTTTCAAATCGTCATGCCTGATTTCAAATTTGATCGCTGAATTATCAGTAACATCGTAGCGGATGCCTAAGGTTTGGCGATCCTGTGATTGAAGGCCAGCGAACACATAGTCGTCTTCATCGATGTCTAGATAATCCAAACGGACATAAGGCCTTAACCGACCTTCCATTACAGAAAGCCTGTGACTGTACTGAAGATACGCACCATAGTTACTTGTGTTGCCACGAGCATCTTGAGAATCATGCTTTACCGCAGAAGCCTCAGCCAAAAAATCACCTGTGATGCCTGAGTATCGAAAATGAGCGGTGAAAACTTGCTCCTCAAACGTTGAGCCATCACTGCTCTTGAGATCACCAACCCAAGTCGAACCGCCATAATTGAGTTTGCGGTTTTTATTTGGTGTCACATTTATTTGCGCTACAAATGCTTCTTTACCTTTAACCGTAACCGGGCTAGAAAAATCTGGGATTATTAGATCAGCTTCTCGGCCTTGGCCTAAGCCAATATCCAAATCTATCGTTAGGCTTTCGGTACGAATTTTTCGCTCATACATGACGCCGACATAATGAGCCGGAACAAAACCTAAGCCAAAATCGCTTTGAACGGGCCTATCTTTACTGATTTGCAGCCATCGACCGTGATGATAATACTGATTCCAATAACCTACTGGAGCATGGTATCGGCCAGCTGAAATTTGGCTATTGTTGTCGATGTCGTACTTAACTACCCAGCGCTCTAAACTATCACTTGTATTGTCCTCGGTAACAGTCAGTTCGGCTTCAATGAAAGTAGTGATACGTGAACTCAGGCGTGATGAGAGATGTAACGCAACCCTTGCTTCTTGAAAGCCGTCGTCGATTTGGGTGTTTTGTTGTTCTGGGAGCGAATCAAACTGAGCGACATCTATATGAGCAAAACCAATTAGGTTGACATTTCGTAGAGTATCGTCGCTTTCCCAAAGGGTCGTCGCGGTGCTTGGTAAGGAAGAGCTTACTAATGCTGCAAATACTATTTTCTTCAACATTCTATTTTTTCTCACTTAGGATGCTTAATCGTTCGACATCGGTGCTCATTTTTACAACATCTACTATGTTGCCTTGGGAATCGATAATAAATATTTTCATACGATGAAATACATGATCATCAAGGCGGGTAAATTGGTAACCAAGCTGTTTTGCAACAGTAGCCACTTGTGGTTCTGTGCTGGTTAGGAAGTACCAGTTTTTGCTAACTAAACCTCGTTCGATTCGGTAAGCGTTTAACGCCGCTGGCGTATCATTTTTTGGATCCAGCGACATAAGTATAAAGTTCGCGGATATGCCTCTGTTCTGAAACACCTTTTCTAATTGCTTAAACTTCTCAATGGTTAAGTTGCAGGTGTTAGGGCAGTCTGTGTAAAACAAGGAAACGATACGAACGTCGCCTGCTATTGAATCGGTTAAAACTTGCTCGCCTTCATCATTACTCCATGGTAACAAATCAGGCCTAAATTCAGCGTGAGAAGCGAAGCTCAGTGAGCTTAACATCAGGTAGAAAGCGGCAATCAGGCTATTTTTGATACCACCAATATTAATTATCATCTTTTATCGTGAATTGTCAGGAATGATGCGTCTATTGCTTCATTTCAAATATTAACACAAAGTAAGATTTCTACACTATGCCATCATCGCTAGATTAGCAAAGTAGCTACGCTTGCTGGATCAAGCTATTCGTCGAGCACTGACACCATCACGTCATCGGAAACACTCTCAAGAATCTCTTCCAAATCATCTTCACTGAGGTCATCAGGCATAGCTAAAAACAAGTGTGCGCGAAAGATTGGGTAGCCCGCCATCGAAGCACTTTCAACCTCGGTATCGATGTTATCAACATTAACGTTTTCCGCCGCCAAGGCTGAGGAAATCTCCTTGATAATACCAGGGCGATCGTTTGCTTCGACTAAAATTTGGAGGCCATTAACTTCAATGTCGTCGGTCTTAACGCCTTCTGCTTTTTGTACGGTTACCCAAACACCGTCTTCACTCATAGCGTCGAAGTCAGCGATCAACCCGGCTTTATTACCGCTCTCCACGGCTATGTGTACAATGCCTGTGAATTGGCCGCACAAGCGCGACAGGCTACTCTCGAGCCAATTGCCTTTGTTGGCTAATACCGTATCTGATAAGGCGCGAATGATGCCTGGTCGATCTTTGGCGAATAAGGTGATGATTATTTTTTCGGTGCTCATAAGGTGCCTACTGCAATCTAAATAGTAACAAATCGAGTATACGCGCATAATCTTTACGCGGCTCAATCAATAAGGTAACTTTCGCGCAACTGAGCAACGCCGTTATGTCGATCGTTATCGCTTGTACCAAGAATAATAAATATGAATATCAAAACCAAGCAGCGAATTGTTAGCTTAGACCTTCTACGTGGCATTGCCGTGCTTGGAATTCTCTGGATGAATATTCAGTCATTCTCTGCACCCCTCGCATCGTATGGAAACCCGACTGCTTATGGGGATTTTAGTGGCGCAAACTTTTACGCATGGGTGATAGCCAATGTGTTTGCTGAGTTAAAATTCATGACTCTGTTTTCGATATTGTTTGGTGCCGGAATAGCAATTTTTTATAATCGAGCCAGCGAAAAAGGAGTTGATGCCCAAGCTCTGAATACGCGGCGTATGCAGTGGCTATTGGTGTTTGGCTTGATACATGGCTATTTGATTTGGTATGGAGATATTCTCTTTATTTATGCTATCTGTGGATTAATTGCGGTTAAATTTGTTACTGCGTCAACCAAGCGGTTGCTAGTCTCAGCCTCGTTGATGCTCATGGTTCCGGTGCTACTTACCTATTTGTTGTTGCTTTTGATAGCGACTGACGATCCACAATTAATCACAGAACTAACACAGGACTGGGCGCCATCCCAAGCATTACTTCAGCAAGAGATTAGCGCTTTTAAAGGTTCCTGGCTTGATGCAAGGCTCGCCAGTATTCCGAACGCTATTACTATTCAATCGGCTGGGCTTTTTATTTATGGCTGGCGGGCACTGGCGGGTATGCTAATCGGCATCGCATTGCTTCGAATCGGTTTCATTACCGCCTCTATGCACGCAAGTCGCTATAAGCTGGTGGCGCTGATAACGTTGCCTTTAGGTTTGTCGGTGTCCGCATGGGGAGTGATAGAAAATATCGCTCATGATTTTTCGATGCAATTCTCCACTGGCCTCGGAACACTATTCAACTACGTTGGCAGCCTAGCCACAAGCATCGGCTACATCGCCTTAGTTATGTTGCTGTGTCAATCTCAAGCACTCGCTGGTTTAAAATCGGCGCTAAGCAATGTTGGGAAAATGGCATTTACTAACTACATCATGCAAAGCGTGATCTGTACCTTTATCTTTTATGGCTACGGCTTGAATTACTTTGCAGAATTGAGTCGTGTCGAATGTTTGGCCGTAGTGGTGAGTGTTTGGGGCATTCAGCTAGCTTATTCGAGCTGGTGGTTATCACGCTTTAAGCAAGGCCCGCTTGAGCAGTTTTGGCGCTACCTTACTTATCGATAACTTACTTATCCAAGGACTACTTACCCAAGGCCCATTTATCAAAGGGCCATTTATCAAAGGGCTAAGACGAACACGACAACATAGAGCAACCTACTTTACTGCGAGCCCACTCTGGACGTTTCTCAGCAAATTGTTCACAGCCGTCTTGCTGTTGGTAAGGCTTTCGCAAGGTGGTTAACAATTGCTCGACCATCGAATAGTCGCCAGCCTCGGCTTTATCGATCGCTAGCTGTGCGAGGTAGTTTCTAAATACGTAGAGAGGGTTAACCGAGTTCATCGCGGAAATTCGATCGGCACTATTGAGCTTATCTTGATCTCGGCGAATCTGGTAATCATCAAGCCATTGCTGCATAGCGGATCGATAGTCATCACCATGCTGCTGCTGCTGATAATAAGCCTCTGTAAAGTTACTCGGGCTAAGATCATCATTGGCTAAACAACGATAGAAAATCGTCATATCGGTTTCGACCTGAGCGAGTAGCCGCTCGAGGCGCTCGAACAAATCTTGGTCACCTTCTAATACTTCAACTAGCCCCAGTTTAGCGGCCATCATTTCAAGCCACTGGGTGTGATAACTTTGCTGAAAGCGATTGAGCACAGCTTCAAGTGGTTCAGCCTCTTTTATCAACGGGTAAATACTATTGGCCAGTTGGTAGCAATTCCATAGTGCAATATTGGCTTGTTCGCTGTAGCGGTAGCGTTTGTTTTGCAAGTCGGTGGTGTTGGGTGTCCAGTCTGGGTTGAAATCATCTAACCAGCCATAGGGGCCATAATCAATCGTCAGGCCGAGTATCGACATGTTGTCGGTGTTCATCACACCGTGAACAAAGCCGACACGCATCCATTCAACAATCATGCTTGCCGTGCGTTGGCAAACTTCGTCGAGCCAAGCAATGTATAGCTCTTTCGAGCCTGCGGCATGCTCATCAAGTAACTTAGAAAAGTGGTGGTCGATAGTCACGTCGAGCAACTGTTTTAGCTCATCGTGCTCATTGCGCGAGGCAAGAATTTGAAAGCTGCCAAAGCGTATAAAGCTTGGGCTTAAGCGGCAGACAACGGTGCCTGGCTCATAAGCTGGATTGCCATCGTAGAGTACATCGCGCATCACCTGCTCGCCGGTATTGATCAAACTCAAGGCGCGTGTAGTCGGCACGCCTAAATGATGCATAGCCTCGCTGCAAACAAACTCTCTGATTGATGAGCGTAATACCGCCAGCCCATCGGCGGTCCGTGAATAGGGAGTTGGCCCAGCGCCTTTAAGTTGTAAAGCCCAATAGTCGCCCTGCTGGTTTACCACCTCGCCTAGATTAATCGCCCGCCCGTCACCTAGCTGGCCCGCCCAGTTACCAAACTGGTGACCGCCGTAGCACATAGCGTAGGGCTTCATGCCGTCAAGCAATTGGTTACCGGAAAAGGTTTGTAAGAACGCGTCGCTATTGCAGTCCTGTGCAGATAAATCCAATAACTTCGCCGCCTCCTTGGAAAACGCTACTAGCGTCGGAGAGCTTACCTGAGTCGGTTCGACATAGGAGTAACAGGCCTTATAAACCTGTCGCCGAGTGTTTTCAGTAATAGGGTCAGCCGGTAAGTCACGAGTGAAGCGATTGTCAAAGGTAAGAGTTTTCAAAATCATGTTTTTCCAGTTAGCATTCTAGGTTTAGAATAACAAACATGATGTCAACATGAGACCTCAATATAAGGTCGACGCACGATTAAGTGTCTAATTGTGTCCAATGCCTTGCTTGAAACAGTGGTCGGTGGTTGCTCAATGCATTCTAATTGCACATCTACTCTTACTTTAACTGTTAGCCTAATAATTAGTTCAACTACTAGCCCGGCTATTTAACCCAGCTACTAACCTAACTATGAAAAATACCAGACAGTGGTGCTTTTCGGCGAGTCCTATGCCGAGCCCTGAAAATTATACAAAAGGAGCGTTTTCTAATGTCTAAGTTATTCGGCGTTTTATTTTGTGGCGTATTTGCCGCGGCGGGCATAGGTTTGTTTGTCTATTCTGGTCTGCCTATGATTAGTGGTTGGCTTGAGGCAAAGTCATGGCAGCAGGTGCGGGCCGAGTTGATTGATCATGATCTCGTTACCAATCGAGGAGATGACTCGACCACTTACCAAGCGACTGCAAGCTTTCGATACGACTATTTAGGGCAACGTTTCAACAGTAGCAATGTTAGCTTCGCCAGCGGCTCGGACAATATCGGTTCGTACCATCAAGATATGAATGCTCAGCTGTCGCGAGTGGCGCGGGGGGCAACACCATTAATGGTCTGGGTTAATCCCGATAATCCCTCAGAAGCGGTGATCGACCGAGAAATGCGCTGGGGCTTATTGGCGTTTAAATCCCTTTTTCTATTTTTATTTGGTGGCATTGGCCTTGGTGGCCTATATGCAATGTATCGCTTTCGAAATCACGGTGATATTTTGCCCGATGCGCATCCGAGCAAGCCGTGGACCAACTATTCTGAATGGAATAAGGCCACATTGCTATCCAACACTCGCATGGGTAATAAGGTGATGTTAGGCCTAGCGGTATTTTGGAACTTAATATCTTGGCCTGCCCTATTCGCCGTCGTAAAACCTGTTTCTAACGGTGAATACGGGGCATTGTTCGTGCTCATTTTTCCGATCGTGGGCGTTGGTCTTATCTGGCTTTGGTATAAGGGGCATCGGTCTTTCAAGAGAACAGGGCCAATGCCACTGGAGCTTAACCCTTACCCAGCATCCATCGGCGGCCAAGCTGGTGGGATTATCTATTTCAATAACGGTGATATCAATGAGACACTCAAGGGTGTTTCTAACTCAGCTAGAGTGACGATTGAAAACGTGCATTTTTATCAAACCGGCAGCGGCAAAGAGCGTAAGACTCGGGAAACTGTGCTGTTTGAAAAGACCATGGTGCCGTCAATCGCGATAGCTCAACAAGGGTCAGAGATTCGGTTTTGTTTTGATCTGGATGACTCGTTGCCAATTTCAGACAGACCGCTAGACTTGCCACGTAAGACTTGGCGTATTCGTTTTACCGCGACCACCGACGACGGTTTAAAGGTGGAGAGAACGTACCAAGATGTTCCGGTATTTGCCACCGCACAACGTTCTACTATTGCGGATAGGCAAGCTTACGCCTCGAGTTCAGTCGCCACCTTAGATGCTACGGCTGAGCTGGTTGATTCAGTGCTTGATTTAAAACCCGATGAACGTGGTCAGCAATTGTATTATCCCGCCTATCGGAATAAATCGATGTTGGTTCTTATTGTTATCGGCCTATTCTTTTTTGCAATTGGTTTAGCCATACCAGACCTTATTTTCAACATCGTTTTCCCATTGATCGGCGGAATCCTTGCCATGGTTGGCATTTATGCTTTTGCCAACTCCTTAAAAATCAGAATTGGTGCCGAGGGCATTAGTGCTCAGCGCAGTTTGTTTGGGTATAAATTTAAACCGCAATTTGTACCCTCATACTCGTTCAAGAGTTTCGAAAAGAAAGTTACATCCAGCTCCACAACCGGCAATAAAACCATCACCTATTACAAAATAGTGGCGCACGGCAATGAGGGCGAAAAGGCCATCGCTGCTGAGGGCTTAGCTGGTTTACAACAAGCCGATGCGGCGATTGAAAAACTCAAGTCTTTGCTTTAAGCAGATACCGCTTTAACGATCTCAGTCGGCTTTCTCAAATTCTAAACGCTTTTGCAAATAGCGAATCAAGAAGATCACTGGCACCCCGAGTGCGCTGGCCATTATAAAGAAATTGGTATAGCCGAAGGCGTCTACATAAGTGCCTGAATAACCGCCAACAATTTTCGGGAACAAAGTCATGATCGAGCTGAAAATCGCATATTGAGTGGCCGTGAACGAAACATTAGTGAGGCTAGACATCCAGGCGATAAATGCGACCGTCGAAAAGCCTTGCACTAGATTATCGAGGGCGATCACAATTGCTAGCTCCAGTGGGAAGCTGAGCTCGCCAATCAGCGGCAAACTAAACGCGATGTCAGTATGGTTTTGCCCAACAGTGGTTAGCCAACAGAATAATAGGTTAGTGATCACTACTAGTATGGCGGCCGAATACAGTGTGCGCATAACGCCAATACGCAATGCAATAATGCCACTGCCGAAGCTGCCTAAGATCGATACGATCAAACCGAAGGCTTTCGACATGCTGCCGATCTCGGTTTTGCTATAGCCCATATCTTGGTAGAACACGTTGGCGATTACGCCTAGCACTAAATCAGAGATACGGTACAACAGTATCAATAGTAAAATCCATACCGCCAATTTTCCATAACGTTGGAAGAAGTCCAGTATCGGTTGGATATAACTCTCGTCGACCATTTTTTGATTAATCAGCCCGATGTTGGAGCACGCTAGAGCAAGCAATAACGCCACAACTAAAGCGACACCCAATAAAACGCTTGAGTAGACGAATTTAAACAGTGATTGATTGCCACCATCGAATAGCTCTGGTGTGCCCGGGCTGAACCATAATACCGCGATAAAGCCGACAATTGATAAGGCAAATACGCCGACGAAGCTGACGTAATCTCGGTTCGGGTAGTCTGAATCAATCGACTTACGTTCTGGCTCTTTGATTAACAAGGTGGTGACAATGCCAATTAGCATCGCCGCCGCCATTACAAAATAGGTTTTTTGCCACGCCGCATAGCTATAATTTTCAAGTGTGCTGCCAAATTTATCAGCCAAAGATAATGCCACTGCGCCGGCTAATATCATGCCTATTCGATAGCCTGATATATAGGTGGTGGCCAACATGGCTTGCAGTTTTGGTGGGGCGGTTTCAATACGATATGCGTCGATCACAATATCCTGTGTGGCCGAGGCAAAGCCTAAACAAACGGCGGCTATCGCCATCGAGGTTAAGCTTGATTCCGGATCGGTGTTGGCCATTAATATGATTGAAGCGATAACCAACAGTTGCGACAGTAGAATCCAAGAACGGCGTCGACCCAGCGCGCGCGTCAAGATCAGAATCGGTATTCGATCGACTAGCGGTGCCCATACAAATTTGAACGAGTAACCAATAATTGCCCACGAGAAAAATGTCGCGGTGGAACGGCTGACGCCGGCTTCACGCAGCCATAGTGACAGAGTGCCAAAAATCAGTAAAATCGGAATGCCGGCCGAGAAGCCAAGGAATAACATCACCCAAACTGAGCGCTCGAGATACCAGGGTTTGTTTTTTACATCGGGTTGCATTAGCGACAGGCCGATCGGTGAATAAAGCTAAATATCATATTCGATGACAAGCGGCGCATGGTCTGAGAAGCGTTCGTCTTTGTAAATCACATCAGAACCGGCTATGACCGTGTCTTTCAAATTGCTGCTAATTACATGGTAATCGATACGCCAACCGGTGTTATTAGCCCAGGCTTGGCCACGATTTGACCACCAAGTGTATTGCTCATCTTCATCGTTGATTAGGCGAAAGGCGTCGTAAAAGCCAGCATGACCACCCCGCCCTCCTTCTAATTCAGGCTCAGATTCACCAAATAGCCAGTCCATCCATTGGCGCTCTTCCGGTAAAAAACCGGAGCGCTTTTGGTTGCCACGCCAGTTTTTTATATCGCGTTTCTTATGCACAATATTCCAGTCGCCGCAGATAATCACCTGTCGATCCGAATCCGCTAGCTGCTGTAATTTGCCCTCGAAGCGGCCCATCATGTCAATTTTAAATTCTTGTCGTTCATCTTTACTCGATCCCGAGGGCATATACAGAGACGCGACAGTCAAGTTTCCAAAATCCGCCTGAATATATCGGCCCTCCGAATCCACGTCTTCAAAGCCAGCGCCCAGACCCATATGCACTTTGTCGGGCTTTTGTTTGGCGTAAATGCCCACGCCCGAGTAGCCTTTTTTCTCGGCCGCATGAAAATAAGTGTAGTAACCCTCTGGGTGATATGGCTCACCTTCGATTTGGTCTGGTTGCGCTTTTAGCTCTTGTAGACAGATGACATCGGCGTCGACCTTAACCAGCCATTGGTAAAATCCTTTACGGTCAGCGGCGCGAATGCCGTTTAAATTTGCTGAAATTACTTTCATGTGAGTTGACTAATTATGAGATTGTGGTGGTTGAAACTAAAGCTGTTGGCCGATTATTCGACAGGCCCATTATGCGTATTGTTGCTTACTAACGCACCCAAAATCACAGCTTGGTCACACTTTTTATCTGTGGGGGTGCGGTGGTTACTTATATCACAGCGCTAACTTAATCTTTTGGTAGCGCCTTATAATAGTTGTAGGCCTCCCGCGAACCGTTGCCTGAGATCGGTATGTTAACAGTTTTATTATCGCTGCCAATTAACTTCATAGTTGCTGAACGCATACTCAAAAACGACTCTAAAAGGGCTTCGTCCAATGTTGCCTTAAAATAACAGCCGTCGGTATAACAGTGACTTATGTTGATCGTCAGACGAGTCGAGTTATCAAATATAAGAACGGGTGAGCTTGCTAAGGGTATTCCCAAAGGCATAATAAAGACGGCTTCGGGCTTGGCACCTTGCGGATTTAGGTACAAGTCGAGTTGCAGCAGCGGCTCGTTGGTATCTTCGAAATCGACGCGTTGCGACAGGGTGCATTCGAGGCCTTGATGTTTGTCGGCATCACCAAACGAATCACAGGCTATAATCCAGGCACCGAAGGTGGCTTCATTGTGCGCGGTATCGGCTTTGGCGAATGAAATTGAGCAGCCTAAGAGTACGAGCGCGATGCTAGTTAACCGTTTTGCAAGACCCGTTTTTTCCTCAAATTGACACTTTATTACCCCTCTTATTTCCCTGTACATCTTGCTCCGGTGTGTTTTGTGAGTATCATACTAAGCATCATCTTATAACGTTCAGAGCAAAAATTCATGCTTCCCTATCAAGAACAATTTATTGAATTTGCGTTGAAAACGGGTGTACTACGGTTTGGTGAATTCACCTTGAAGTCAGGCCGCAGTAGTCCTTATTTTTTTAACACAGGCTTATTCAATAGTGGCGCGACCATGTGTCAATTTAGCCGCTTTTTCGCTTGCAGTATCGAAAACTCCGATTTGAATTTTGATGTGCTTTTTGGCCCTGCTTATAAAGGCATCACGCTTGCCTGCGCGACGGCCATGGCATTGTCTGAGGCAACCGGCAAAGAAGTGCCGTTCGCGTTCAATCGAAAAGAGAAGAAAGATCACGGTGAAGGCGGCAACATAGTTGGTGCCGAGCTTAGCGGTGACGTCGCCATCATTGACGATGTTATTACCGCCGGCACCGCTGTTCGCGAGTCGTTTGAATTAATTACCGCGGCTGGTGCCAAACCATCAGCCGTGTTTCTGGCGCTGGATCGTCAAGAGCGGGGGCAAAAGGACGGTCAGCTAACTGACACATCGGCGATTCAGCAAGTAGAAGCCGATTTCGGTATTCCGGTTGTTGCCATTGCAACCCTGGCAGATTTGATTGAATACTTGAAACTACAGCCAGATCAAGAACAAAATTTAGAACACATGCGGGCTTACCGCGAGCAATACGGTATTACCTAAGTTATGAGTTCAGTGGCTCAAATTTACCTGGTCGGTGGGGCTGTGCGTGATCGATTGCTTGGCGTTGATGCTCCCGACCGAGATTGGGTGGTGGTTGGCTCCACGCCGCAAGCCATGGTTGATCAAGGTTATGAACCAGTCGGTAAAGATTTTCCGGTGTTCATCAACAAAACCACGGGTGAAGAATATGCTTTGGCTAGAACCGAACGCAAAACCGCCAAAGGCTACCAAGGTTTTCAATTTAACGCGTCGTCTGAGATAACTCTGGAGCAAGACCTAGAGCGTCGCGACCTTACTATCAATGCGATGGCAGAAGACCAGCATGGTACGCTTATTGATATGCATGGCGGCCAACAAGATTTAGCCGACGGCGTTATACGCCATGTATCAGATGCTTTTCTAGAAGACCCAGTGCGTATCTTACGAGCGGCACGATTTGCCGCAAGGTTTGGTTTTACCATCGCCCCTGATACATTGAAATTGATGAAAACTATGGTCAGTAATGGTGAGGTTGATGCCTTGGTGCCCGAGCGCGTGTGGGCGGAAATGAAGAAAGCGCTGATTACCGACTCACCGCAAGTTTTTTTTCAGGTGCTCAGAGACTGTGGTGCCCTTGAGCGAATTTTACCTGAGATTGAGCAGCTCTTTGGCATTCCGCAAACGGCAAAATATCACCCCGAGATCGATACTGGTATTCATACCTTAATGGTCGTTGAGCAAGCGGCTCGTTTAACCGATGACCCTGTGGTGCGCTTCGCCGCGTTAGTGCATGATCTCGGCAAAGCAACAACACCAAGCGAAATATTACCCTCGCACCGAGGTCACGAGATCGGCGGATTGCCACTTATTAAGCAGCTGTGTGAACGGCTGCGGATTCCGAAGAAGTATCAGTCATTGGCCTTGGCGGTATCGGAATATCATCTGCACATGCATAAAATGTTCGAGCTTAAAGCGAAAACGGTTCTCAAGATGTTGGAAAAGACTCGTAGTTTGATGGACGACCAGCGTGCGCAACAAGTGGCCTTGTGCTGTATAGCCGACGCCCGTGGCCGCACCGGCTTCGAAGATCGAGACTATACACAGGCGGCCTTGTTCATAAAGTTTCAGCAGGCGGCTAAGAGTGTCAACGGCGGAGAAATTGCTAAACACCATACCGATGGTGCAAAAATTCAACAGGCTATTCACGATGCGCGACTAACGGAAATCAAGCGTGTACAAAAAAGTATTGAGCTAGACGCCTAGCTCAGTGCGCATTCTCCAATGCACATAATCCAATACGACTATCATTATGTTTAAAATTTTGCGTATAGTCGTTTTGTTATTCATTTTGGCATCGGTGTGGGGAACCTACCGAATGCAGCTATCGATAGCCGAAGACTGGAGTGGCGTGGTTACCATCAAAGTAATTCCGGTGATTGCCGATGACCATTTAAACACCGCAAAATTTGTTAGATCACTAAGGCCGAAAGACTTCGATGAAGTTAGCCGATATCTAGTTCAAAGCGCTAAAGGTTACGGCCTAGAATTAAGCAATGTAATTCAAGTCGACTTAGAAGCACCGATTAACTCCGCACCACCGAGTATTCCGCAGGCCGGAAATAGCCGATTAGATCTCATTATCTGGTCGCTGCGTTTACGTTGGTGGGCTTGGAACAATCAGTTAAGTGATCACCAAGATTATCATATTCGCCTGTTCATGCTCTATCAGAGCCCAGCCTCAGGCGTCTCGCTCAGCCACTCTACGGGGCTTAGAAACGGCTTGATTGGGCTGATTAATGCACGTGCGTTGCGACCCAATAAGCGCTTTCATAACGTAGTATTAGTGCACGAACTGCTGCACATATTTGGCGCCACGGATAAGTACGATATTGCTACAGGCAGACCAATTTATCCGCAGGGGTATGTGTTGCCAAATGCGAAACCTTATTGGCCCCAGCCGCATGCCGAGATTATGGGGCGAGCGCGCCAGATCAGTGCTGATAGCTTTGAGGTAGCCGAGCGCCTAAGTCAGACTAGATTGTCAGAGTTAACCGCTAGCGAGATTGGTTGGCTAAAGTGAGATTAAAAGGAAGATTAATCTAGCTCAAGCCGCAGCTTCTCTTATACGCGGGGGCTATCAAAAGCCACTTATCGGCGTAAACACTGGCTGGTCCACGGTTTTGATGAAAAGGGTAAGTTAAAGGGCTGGCCCTCAAGCAGATTGCCTTTAGCAAAACCAGTGGTGTCCCTAATTCGATAGTTCCAGCAATAACGAGGTGATCCAGGCGGCCCATAGCTAACCTGATTATCAATGACGGTGGCATTTTTAACGTTGTTTAGCGCCAAAAAATAACCTTTTAATTTATTGCGCCGGATGTCGACATCACCCGCATCGTACATATACATGCCGCATCCATTGCACACATTGTCATGCACGTAGGTAACGCTTGGGTTGGTGTCACGGTCGCCCGAGTATTGGATGTAGCCAAGCAAACCGTTAACCGAGCGGTCGTACATGGTAATGGTGTTATGTGCGATAACGTTATCGGTTCGCTCCCAAGTGACCAGCGGGCCATCTATGTATCGGTTGTCAAAGCCAGGCGTTCCCTGATCTAAAACATTGTCAATAATGAACACGTTCTTACCGCTGGTATTAACAATGTCACCGCCACGATTGTGATGAAAGCGATTTTTACGGATCAATATGTCTTGATCGTTTCTCCCTGCCCCTTCTATGTCAATTCCAAATTGTGGTGATGTACCCCGTATATGGTGAATTTCGTTATTGGTAATGGCAATGCGTGTGCCGCCGACCACCGACACTCCTTGGCGCCGATTAGTGCGAATTTCATTTTTACGAATAGTTATGTCTTCGATTTCGGTAACTAGCAATAAGCCATCGCCAGTTAGCCGTTCGATCAACATATCCTCGACTAGCACTTTAGTGGTGTTGCCTTGTAGGCAAATGCCATGACCTTCATCGTGCGCAGTAGCACCATCTCGAGCACGTGGTGTAAAGATATGGTCATCGCGGTCGCCCCGAATGGTACCACCACGAATTACTAAATTGGTCTTGCGGTTCACGGCGATAACGCAATAGTTCCACTTGTCGTTAGCGGCCATCTCCAAGATTGTGCCAGAGCTCAGAATTAACTCGATATTACTTTCAAGTTCAATGCCCCGCTGATATATCGCGTTGCCAAATTTGCCGATTAGAAAGTGACCATTTGGGATCACAATACGATTGAAGTTTTGCTCAACAGCCCAGTCAATCGCTGCCTGTAAATTGTCAGTTGTTTTAACCGGGTTGCTGCGATTACTTGGAATGTCCCAGCGTGTCAGATCAATGATGTATTCGACCCTTTCGTCAAGCGCAGGTAGAGCCACTACGAAGTCGATAGGTCGTGGCAGCCTTTTGGCGCCCGATAAAATAGAGGGTAGTATATCGAGGATCGAACCGTCATCGGTTTGCGCGTAACTTGGTGAATGGCTAGCGAGAATGAAGACGGCCGCCATGAATGGCACCATCAAATTATTTTTGCCTCGCACTCTTGGTAAACTTGCGCACAGAGTCTCGACAGACACTCTAAGCGCAGAAAAAACTTTCGATCGAAAAATGATAGTAGAAAGCACTGAGGAAAATGCCGTAAAGGTTAGGCTTCGCATGATAGGGAATCTTTTTAGCTAATATATCATGGGCTTATATAGTATAGAGCCGATTTTTATCGAATAACTGTTAACTATATTTTTTAGTTTTTTAGAGCGTATGACCTACCCACTAGTGCGGCTGAGCGCAGTCATAATCGTCAATTTGGCTGTTGAAGCACTGCATGAAATCAAATTTACCGTGCGATGAATCAATGCAACCCGCTTTAAATTTTGGCTGAGTTGAGCTGCCGAAACCTTTCTCAATATATTGTGTTTCAAATATAACTGATGAAATAAAGCCCTGCACATAGCAGCCGAACGCATCGTTGTGATTTCGAATAAAAGCCGTATCAGTTTTGATGAACTTCAGTGGATCGTACTTATCGACATCAAAATGATTGGTCTGTTTGCTCGGGTCGGTAATTCCACATTTATCTAAACTTTCCGAGCAGTTATCCATGACCCACTGTTTAGCGGTTTGATCGAACGATAAATACGCGGTACGAAATTGCTCGATATTCCCCGCAGTTGTTAGTGACAGTTGCCGCTCATCTAAAATTATATTCTTTCCTTTGATGTTACGTTTGAGCTTCTTTGGGCTTGAAGGCGATGAGACATTAGCATATTCGCCAAGTGGGAAAAAAACACGCGTTGCAATATCACCACCACTACTTAGAATATGCATGAGTGGCGGTTGGGTCTCATCAAACACGCATCGTGCAGCGGCTTCTTTTAGCAGCACAACCTTATTCGCTTCGATTGCCGGGTTTAGCAAAATCAAGGCATCGGCGAAGCGATTGATTTTCTTGCATGACCTTACTGTATCGCTAAACGAGGCGTTCGACGCCACCAGATCATTGAGTAATACATCATGCAATGCGGAGAGCACAATAGCACCACCAAAGCTGTGCCCGATAATAACGTAACTATTTTTGTACAATTCTGACTTGTCTAATTCTGGTTCGCGACCTTGATCATGTGCTTGAACGACTAATATCTGGTGCAATTTAGCGAACACCTCGGTTGCACCACCAGAACCCACTTCTTCAGCTACAGACTTGCGCGCCCAGTAGGTAGTCTCTTTCAAGAAAGGGAGGGTGGTAAATGCGCCACGCCAGCCGAGGTAAAGGCCAATAACTTTGCGCTTACCGACCACCGAGTTCTCAGCGGCTCGAGAAAGAAATTCGCGAAATTGGACTACGTTTGAATCATCATAGTCGGCGTTGTGCTTCCAGCCGTGCACGAATACAAATACCGCCGCGCCTTCATCTGTCTCTGCTTGTTGTTTGATGTAACGTAATACGCGTTGGCTACTCGAGCGATCGTATAAGTTGCCACGCTCAGTGAACTCGATAAAACCTAAATCATATTCCAAGTAGTGTTCAATCGCCGACTTGCTGCAATCAACTCCGCCCCATAAGCAGTTATTTTCGACAAACTCGGTGCGCAGCTGTTTGTTCGGAGTGCAGGCCGAAAGCGCGCAGATCAGAACAACTTTTCCAACAAATCGAACCAGACTCAATTGGGCAGGTTCTCACTCAAAAATTTGACCATATTACCGCCCATGATTTTACTAATTTGGGTCTCGGTAAAGCCCGCTTTAAGCATCTCATCGGTTAACGCAACCAGCTCACTAGTATCAAACCCAGCGGTGATAGAACCATCATAATCAGAGCCTAAGGACATATGATCCTCGCCGACTAATTCAAGACCATACTTCATTGCAGCGACTACGTCTTTAGGGCTATCGCCACAAACCGCACCATCCCAATAACCCACCGCAATTAATCCGCCGTTGGCCGCGATTTGCTGCATCAAGCTATCAGCAATATTACGCGCCGTATCGCAATGTCCCTTAAAGCCTGTATGACTGACCACTACCGGCTTGCTGTACAGAGTCAAGACCTCAGCGACGACCGCCTCGGAAGAATGTGACACATCTAATATTATGTCCAGCGAGTCAATTTTATTAATCACTTGCCGTCCAAAATCGGTCAAACCCGCTTGGCTGACCCCATGTAAAGAAGCACCCAGCTTGTTATCAAAAAAGTGCTGTAAGCTCATCATCCGAAAGCCGGCATCAAACAAAGTTTGTACGTTAGCCAATTTTCCATCTAAAGCATGTGACCCCTCAGTACCCAGCAAGCCACCGACCAAGGTAGTATTGCTAAGACGCTTAGTAATGAAATCAGCGAGATCCGTTTTTGATTTAATGATCATCAAGTCATCAGGGTTTTGCTCTTGAAAACCATGCAGTCGATCAGCTTGATGCAAGGCACGCGCCGTTAGGCTACTCCAGGTAGCTGTCGGCCAAAGCTGAATAATCGCAAGCTTAGTAATGCTATCAGCGGCATCAGCCGAGTTCTGATCGTAATTTAAACCGCTTGGCGATTTGGTAACCGTGGTGAACATCTGCAAACTAACGTTGCCAGCCTGCAAACGCGGTATATCAACGTGGCCGTAATCGTAACGCTTACCCAAATCACGATTCCATAACAAACTATCTGAATGCCAATCTCCGATGGTCAGCCTAGCATGTAACTCCTTAGCCGCATCACTGACAACAAAAGGTGCATGAGGGGTAACCCCATTCAGCGATTTGTCGGTCATCCTAGGCGCAAAAGTAAAAAGCCCAATCAGCGCAAGTGCCATGACGAGAACAAAAATAATAAGGGCCTTCTTAATCATTATTGATACCTATTTTAGTGTTTGGTTTTATAACTTGAACTTTCTTCGTAGAATGCATGCGCCGCAACAATTAGGTGGGTCGTTTGCGTATCTGTAAAACTAAGGTTTTATACAGTATATCAAGCAAGCATGAAAAACGTCGCCCCCTTTCACGCCGCTGGCTGCGCGTTAGCATTCTAGCGCTTCAAAGAAAACGTAACAAAAATAACACTTTAAAAGAATTATTGAGAATACATACACGCACTGTTATTGTGGAAACAGAGCTGGCTCGCTTTGCCAGTCGACTAGAGAAGAAAAATAGGGAAAATTGGAATGAAAACAGAACCTTGCAGGTTGAACCTAGAATTTTACTCCGGTGGAAACCGAGCTTGCGCAGTAATAAGCTGTTATGGTTATTCAAAAGTAATCAGGCTGGCGTAAACGAAATCAAGATACTAATTATGCTGTCGGTTGGTCGTTAAAAACGTGCCAATTAGCAACGAAATAGCAGTAGCATTTTTTTGAAGTAACGTACTCGGCTAGTTAAAGACAACTAGTACTTTGCGGTTTAGTTCGGCAGCGACAACACCGAGAATTGTGGCTACTAAGGAAACCCTCAATTGGGTTGCTTCAAGTTAAAGCGGGTTGTGGCATACTAATCGAATGCAACAAATGAAAAACATAACAAGAGCCAAAACTAGCGCACACTGCGTGTGCTCGGACGGCGATAAAGCGCGCCGCCCGTTTGTCGGGCGTTATGGTTATTCAAAACTAATCAGCCAGGTGTAGTCTCAATCGAGATACTAATTATTCTGTTGGTTGGTCGCTAACAAATAAGCGAACCAGCAACGAAATAGCGACGGGTTTTTTTGAAATAGCGTGTTCGACTAGTAAATAACCAACTCGTATTTTGTGGTTTAGGTCGGCAACGCCAACACATAGAATTGTGGCTACCACGTAAAGCCCAATAGGGTTGCTTCAAGTTAAATCAGGTTGTGGCATACTTAATTAATGAACCAAAAGAAAAACATAACAAGAGCCAAAACTAGCGCACACTGCGTGTGCTCGGACGGCGATAAAGCGCGCCGCCCGTTTGTCGGGCGTTAGTTTGATTTTTTATTTCTTGGTGTTGATTATGAACTTCGTAGTTAGCATCAAAGAAGGCTTTACAGGTTAACTTGGTATCGGGCTACCAACCTTACTGGTTCGTGGCAAAGGATCTCGTGTGGGCTCGACCACTTAGATCAGGTTTCCTTGTTAAACAAATAGGCTTCGGGTTATTCTGCGGCAACAACATAAGGAAGTGGTTTAGTTCAACGCACTTCGTAGAAAGTTAAAGGGTTATTCAAGTTTTGAGTTACAAACTAACAAGTTCAAAAACTATCATTCGCTGCGCTCATTCGGACGCGCTATTCGCGCGCCCGTTTTAAAGGCGTTATGGTTATTCAAAACTAATCAGTCTGGTTTAGTCTCAATCGAAATACTAATTATTCTGTTGGTTGGTCGTTAACAAATAAGTCAATCAGCAGCGAAATAGCGACCGTATTTTTTTGAAGTAGCGTACTCGGCTAATTAAAGCCAACTCGCATTTTGTGGTTTAGGTCGGCAACGACAGCACATAGAATTGTGGCTACCAAGTAAACCCCAACTGGGTTACTTCAAGTTAAATCAGGTTGTGGCATACTTAATTAATGAACCAAAAGAAAAACATAACGAATAAGGATAAGTCGTGCGCAGCCACGACTTTATCCAATTGTTGAACAAGC
>JAFMHC010000152.1 GCA_017854775.1 Gammaproteobacteria bacterium
AATTTTGATAGATCGCATCGGCGGTGCCTTTGTACCAATCATCTGAAAATCGTTGTGAGGCCGGTAGAATTTCGACCGATTCGCCTAGCTCCTTCTTGAAATGAGTCCAACCGCGCACTAAATGGCGAACCAGTGAATGAGATTTATATTGAGTGAGCACGCCGATTCGGCGTATGCCGGAGTTGACACAATTCGACAACGGAAAGTCAATCAGCCGAAACTTGCCACCAAAATAAACCGCCGGTTTTGCACGCCAGTTCGTTAGCTCATGCAACCTTGAGCCTCGCCCACCCGCTAAAATCAACGCGAACGTGTCCTTTGTGATTCGACTGACATAGCGCGGATTTTGCTCCGGCTTCGCGTCAATGCTCTTACTTTTGTCATTCATTTCATATCTCCTAATTTAAAAAGGTCTCGGACAATTACAACTTCCATATATCAGTGCAGTAGTCTCGAATAGTTCGGTCACTTGAAAAACGACCACTAGCGGCGGTGTTCAAGATACTCATTTTGGTCCAGTCTTCAGTTTGCTGATAGGCTGCAGAAACCGCCCGCTGGGCATCGATAAAAGGTCGAAAATCTGCGGCTGTCATCCATGCGTCGGTGGTGCTGCGGATCGAGGCTATAACCGACGCGAATATATTCGGTTCAAACATATTAAAATGACCGCTTTCAATTAAATGCATGACTCGTGAAAAATCGTCATCATTGGCTATTAAATGATCCGGTCTATAATTTGCCCGTGCATCGTCTACTTGATCAGAGTGCAGGCCGAACAAGAAAAAATTCTCTTCGCCAACCGCTTCTCGAATTTCTATATTTGCGCCATCGAGAGTGCCGATGGTAAGTGCGCCGTTCATCATGAATTTCATGTTGCCGGTGCCAGACGCTTCTTTACCGGCGGTCGATATCTGCTCTGACAAGTCGGTGCCCGGGCAGATTACTTCCATTGAGGTAACGCAGTAGTTTGGTAAAAATGCCACCCGCAACCAAGGTGCGGCCCGCTCATCTTTATTTACCACGGCGGCCACGTTGTTGATTAGCTTAATAATAGTCTTAGCCATGTCGTAGCCCGGCGCCGCCTTTCCACCAATCAACACACAACGCGGCTGCATACCTTCGGTGTCATTGCGTACGATACGATCGTAGAGATGAATCACATGCATGATGTTTAATAGTTGGCGCTTATATTCATGTATCCGCTTTACCTGCACGTCGAATATCATAGAGCTGTCAAACTGAACATCGCACTCTTGTAGAACTAGTTCAGCCAACTTTTCCTTATTGGCTGTTTTAACGGACCGCCATTGACTACGAAACTCGGCGTCTTCAGAGTATGGCTTTAGCTGTTCAATGATGTCTAAATCTCGAATCCAGCCATCACCGATGGTGTCGTTTACCAAGCTAGTTAAACCAGGATTGCAATGTGCTAGCCAGCGCCTTGGCGTGACGCCATTGGTTTTATTATTAAACTTATCTGGCCATAGATCATAAAACGGTTTAAACAAACCCTCTTTTAACAATTGAGTATGCAATGCCGCAACGCCATTCACCGAGCAACTGCCAACGATACCCAAGTGAGCCATACGAACTTGAGGGTGATCACCTTCCTCAATAATCGACAGCGTGCGCTGCATATCGGTCTCGCCCGGCCATTTTTCAGCAACGTGTGCCATAAATCGAGCATTAATTTCGTAGATGATATCCAAAAGCCTCGGCAAAAGTAGCTCGAACAGACCTACCGACCACCGTTCCAATGCTTCGGGTAACAGTGTGTGGTTAGTGTATGCCATGGTGTTTGAGGTTATTTCCCATGCTTGGTCCCATTCCAGTTCAAAGTCATCCATCAATATGCGCATTAATTCAGGAATAGCGATGGTCGGATGGGTGTCATTGAGCTGAAAGCCATTTTTATCGGCAAATAGGGTGAAATCGGGGCCATGTACTGTGACCCATCTATCAAGCACATCTTGCAGGCTGGCTGATGCCAAGAAATACTGTTGGCGCAAGCGCAGTTCCTTGCCGTTTTCACTCGCATCATTGGGGTATAAAACCATGGTGATTTGCTCTGCCATCGTTTTCGCGGCAACCGCATCGGTGTAACTGCCAGCATTGAATTCATTCAAATTAAATTCGTCGGTTGCTTCTGACTTCCATAGTCGTAGTGTATTCACCGTTTCGTTACGGTAGCCAGGGATAGGCACATCATAGGGTAGCGCCAATACGTCGCGTGTATCAACCCAGTGCGTGTGCTGCTTGCCAGTGTGGTCTTGATAGTACTCGGTTCTGCCAAAAAATTTAATAATACGGCTGTTTTCAGGGCTCTCGATTTCCCAAGGGTTGCCGTGTAGCAACCAGTGATCCGGTGACTCCACTTGATAACCATTTTTAATTTTTTGATGAAACATGCCGTATTCGTATCGAATACCATAGCCCGTGACCGGTAAACCAAGACTCGCGCAGCTATCAAGAAAACAAGCCGCTAGGCGACCGAGGCCTCCATTGCCGAGACCTGCGTCAACTTCGTGATCAAAAACTTCTTCCATGCTGGCACCGTATTCAAGTAATGATGCTCTAACGGCTTGATCTAAATCTAGGTTAATCACAGCATTGCTCATCGCACGGCCCATCAAGAATTCCAACGACAAATAATTGATGCGTTTCGGCTGTTCGCTAGCGTGGCGCTCACGGGTTAAGCGCCACCGTTCAACTAAACGGTCACGAACAGTTAATGCCAGCGCATCGAAAAGATAACGTCGTGAGCCAATTAATTCATCTCGCCCCAGCGTCAAGCTAAAGTGCCGATTCAAATCTTCAGACACGTGCTTTTGATCCATGCCCAAAGGTGGTGGCATCTTCGGCGCCCAAACACTCTGAGATTCACTCTGGTGCTGCTTAGTTTTGTCATTCTGACTAGTCATAGTTTTCATGTTTTTATCACCAGATTATTGTTGGTTGTCGACTTTGTAGAGGACGACATTATCTTCGTTGTTGTATTCTTGAGACCTGCAGCGCGGCGACTCATCTCAGACCCTCATCATCACAGACCTTAGGCGCTCGGCTGGCGAGCACTGTGACCGAGGCGGCCGAGATTTTAATAACAGAACCGCCGTCAAGATCTGGCTCAATCGAGTCACCGTTAGCACTATTGCTATCCAATACGCAGCTCCACTGAGCATTGGTCTCGGTGGAAGGCAAAGTAAACCAACGATCGCTAGCGTCGTTACTAAAAATAACCAGTAGCGCAGATTGGTCAATGTTGCTTGTTAGTTTGTAGCCAAGGAGAAAATTCTGATGTTGCGCCCAAACCTCTTGGCGCATTTCTTGCCCTTCGGCATTCAGCCACTGAATGGCCACGCCATCAGGGGAATGCTGTGCGTGTAAGAACTCGGGGTTGCGCAACATAGGGAAGTCTCTAGCCAACTGAATCAGTTTGGCGACAAAATGGCCGTGATCGCTTAAAACATTTGTATTACTCGCTATCGCCGACCAATCTAGCCAGCTTAGCTCATTGTCCTGACAATAAGCATTGTTATTGCCGAGCTGAGATTGCCCTAATTCATCACCGGCCCGCAACATCGGAACTCCTTGCGAGAGCAATACCGTGGCCAGCATATTTCTCATTTGGCGTTGCCGCTTACGGATTATTTCAGGGTCTTGGCTAGCGCCTTCGACACCAAAGTTTTGACTGATATTGTCGCCGTGCCCATCGTGATTCAATTCGCCGTTAGCTAAATTATGACGTTTTTGATAACTCACTAGATCATTCAGCGTAAAGCCATCGTGGCTGGTGACAAAATTGACGCTGGCGTAGGGATTCTTACCGGAGTGTTCAAACACATCACTGGAACCGTGGATACGTCGCGCAAAAGTTGGCAACACACCGGCTTCGCGCCGCCAAAATTGGCGACAAACATCACGATAACTATCATTCCACTCAGACCAGCCGCTGGGAAACTTACCAAGCTGATATCCGCCGGGGCCGATATCCCACGGCTCAGCAATTAATTTCGCCTGGTTTAATTCAGGATCTTGGGCAATTGCTTGGAACACATTTGCATGTTGACTAAAGCCTTTTTTCTTACGCCCTAAAGTAGTCGCAAGATCAAACCGAAACCCGTCAACACCCATGTCTTTCGACCAATACCGCAAGCTGTCCAATATTAATCGCATGACCGCTGGGTGTTGCGCATTGACGGTGTTTCCGCAGCCAGTGTCATTAACGTAATAGCGAGGCTGTTGAGCCTGCAAATGATAATAAGAGGCATTGTCGATACCTCTAAAACTCAGCGTTGGACCTAAGTGATTGCTTTCGCAGGTATGGTTATAAACCACATCTAAGATCACTTCCAAACCAGCTTCATGGTAGCAGTCGACCATCTGCCTGAACTCGGCTTGGCCGTCGTCTAGCTGATAGCCATTATGTGGAGCAAAGTAGCTCAGCGTGTTGTAGCCCCAATAGTTGCTCAGCCCTTTCTGGGCGAGAAAGTTTTCGTCAATAAATTGATGAACCGGCAGTATCTCAATGCTAGTCACGCCTAGTGCCTTAATATATTCGATCACTTTGCGGTGACTAAAACCTGCGTAGGTGCCCCGCTCTAGCTCAGGTATATCTGGATGGCGCATGGTGAAACCGCGCATATGCGTTTCGTAGAGCGTGGTATCCTGCCATCGCACCCGTGGCTTTGGCGGGCGCGCTATCGCCGATGTCGACGGTAGCGTGACGACACTCTTGGGCATAAATTGAGCATTATCACGGGTATCAAAACTTAAGTCGTCATCAGGCAATTCCGTCGATGCATTTTTGACATAACCATAATGGCTATCGTGCCAGCTGAAATCACCGATGGTTTTTTTTGCATAGGGGTCTAGCAATAATTTGTGATGATTAAATCGGTGGCCCATTTGCGGATCATACGGCCCGTAAACTCGATAACCGTAAACCGCCCCAACAGCGAGGCCAGGAAGGTAGCCATGCCAGATATGATTAGTGCGTCGCGGCAATTCGTATTGGCCAATCAAATGTTGGCCAGTAGCGTCGAAAATACATAAATCAACGCGGGTGGCGTGCGCTGAAAAAAGCGCAAAATTAACGCCCTCTCCATCCCAGTTAGCGCCAAGCACATGGTGCTCACCGCTTATCACTTGCTTAGACTGTGAACTAATAGCGTTCATCATTGTTTTACAAAAATAACAGTTGAGAGTGGCGGCAAAGTTAGGTTTAGTTGATATGCATGGCCATGCCCAGCTTGCTCAATTGTTGAGACCCCACCTTGATTGCCAATATTCGAACCACCATATTGGCTACTATCCGTGTTTAGAGCCTCACGATAAAAGCCTTTTTCTGGCACGCCCAGTTGATAGTTATAGTGCGGCGTTGGCGTCATATTAGAAACCACCAACACCGGTGGTGAATCGAGATTGCCTTTACGCAAAAAGGCGAATATCGATTGCTCGCTATTGTCGTCATCAAGCCATTCAAAACCCTGTGCACTGCAATCTTGTTGATACAGTGCTGGCTGCTGTCGATAGAGCGCATTCAGGTCTTTAACTAATTGCTGAATACCCGCGTGCTCAGGCTGTTCTAATAAGTGCCAATCCAGACTCTGATCATGATTCCATTCCTGTCGTTGGGCAAATTCCGAGCCCATAAACAAAAGCTTTTTACCCGGGTGCCCCCACATAAATCCAAAGTACGCTCGTAGGTTGGCAAATTTTTGCCATTCATCACCGGGCATCTTGTCGATAAGCGAGCCCTTACCATGTACAACCTCATCATGGCTAAGCGGCAGAACAAAGTTTTCGCTAAATGCATAAACCAAGCCAAATGTCATTTCGTGATGGTGGTGCTGACGGTGAACCGGGTCTCGCTCCATATAGCGCAAGGTGTCGTTCATCCAGCCCATATTCCATTTAAACCCAAAGCCCAATCCACCCTGATCGACTGGACGCGAAACGCCAGGCCAGGCAGTCGACTCTTCAGCAATCATCATCGTGTTGGGGTGTTTGAAATAGGCGCGACTAGTAACCGTCTTCAAAAGCTCGATCGCTTCAAGGTTTTCTCGACCGCCGTGCTCATTGGCTGACCACTCTCCATCCTTGCGACTGTAATCGAGATACAACATCGATGCCACAGCGTCGACTCGCAGGCCATCAATGTGGTATTCCTCGAGCCAGAACAGAGCGTTACTAAGCAGAAAACTAACCACCTCTGCGCGTCCGTAGTTATAAATCAGAGTATTCCAATCAGGGTGAAAGCCTTTTTGCAGATCAGCATGCTCATATAGATGGCTGCCATCAAATTTGCCTAACCCGTGTTCATCACTTGGAAAATGTCCAGGCACCCAATCTAACAACACGCCAAGATTGTGCGCATGACACTGGTCAATGAAGTACTTGAATTCTTCTGGGCGGCCAAAGCGGCTGGTCGGTGCGTACAAGCCGATTGGCTGGTATCCCCAAGAACCGTCAAACGGAAACTCGCTTATTGGCATTAATTGTAAATGAGTAAAGCCCATCTCAAGAACATAAGGAATTAATTGTTCGGCCAATTGAGAATAGGAAAGATAGTCGTGAGACTCACCGGAATTACGCCGCCATGAACCGAGGTACACCTCATAAATAGATACCGCATCTTCATGCGGTTGCGCTGGGCCTTCATGCCTGGCCATCCACGCTGCGTCAGTCCAGCTATAACTGGTATTGGGCACGGAGACCGATGCGGTATCAGGCGAACCTTGCATAGCAAGTGCAAACGGGTCAGCTTTTTGTGGTAAAACCTCTCCAGACGCATTTCTTATCTCATATTTATAGGAAACCGACTCGACTAATCCCGGAATAAATATCTCCCATATGCCACTGTCAGGGTGCTCTCGCATAACATTGCAACGGCCATCCCAATGATTAAAATCGCCGACCACAGATACTCGACTGGCATTGGGTGCCCAAACAGAAAATACGGTTCCGGAAATGCCATTCACCTCACGTAGCTGAGCTCCCAGCCATCGGTAAGCCTGCTCGTGTGTACCTTCACCAAACAAATACAAATCTTCCGGCGCCAGTACTGACGGGTATTGATAAGCGTCCTCAACATTAGTTGTTAGCTGTGGATAATTCACTTTTAAGTAGTAGTCGAATCGTTTGACTCTGCGGCCCATCAGCCCTTCAAATAAGCCTGCCGAGTCTATCTGGCTTAGGCTCGCCACCTTAGCGTTGTTGCTGCGCGCCATCACCGTCACACTCAAAGCACCGGGCAGGAAGCACCTGACAATTAGGCCTTTATCGCTTGGGTTGGGGTGCATACCAAGTACCGCGAATATGTCATTAAAATTGGCGTGAACGATGGCGTCGATCTGGGTTGGGTCTAAGGTTGGAATATAGTTATTGCTCATAATCGTCTTTCAGTGTGAATCGAAGTCAGAATGCTTTTGATTTGCGGGTCTACGAATATAGCCGATGTGTGCAGGTGTTGTTTACGTTGCCAGTTCGGATACTCCAAGAAGGTGCCAGGTATATTAACCGGTTCGCATATAAGCTGAAGGTCATCGAGTTGATACAGCATAAACTCACAATTCGTATGCGCATTAGCTCTAATGATAGCGGCACACAATGTTAGGTCCAAGGGCTTATTGCCTATCGTTCCCGAGAGTTCCTGGCGCCAGTCTTCAGGCAGCAAATTAAGTTGATTCAACCATTCTAGTAAACGCCGCTTTTGCTCTTGCCGGTGGGTCAATTGGGCTGGCAAATCATCAGAAGAGTCGAGTAAACCGTATTCGCTTCGCGATTTTATATCGTGTCCAGACCACCAACCAGCCAGCGTCGGCACATCATGATTGGTGACCATCAGCAAGGTATCGCGGGGCTGGCTTCTTGGGTCAATGAAACTGCCGTCATGATTGGTTTCAAACAAAAACACCTTGCTCTTAGTGATCGCACTTTCGGTCATTTTCTGGCGAAATTCATTGGGAACAACGCCCATATCTTCGCCCACCACCAAACAGCTATTTCTATGGCTCTCGATCCGCAAGATTGTCAGTAAGTTTTCCAATGGGTAATAAACATAAGCCCCATCTTTTGAATTTTCTAGCCACCACCATAGGCGCATTAGACCCATGACATGATCAATTCGCAAGGCTCCACAGTGAGCCATATTTGCCCGCATCAAATCTATAAAGTGCTGGTATTCAGTGTCCTTGAGCGCGGTTGGGTCTATCGCAGGTAAATCCCAGTTCTGGCCTTGCGCGGTAAATTGGTCGCCGGGCGCTCCAATGGTGGCACTAACGCCATATAACTTAGGGTTAGCAATAACTTCGGCCCCATCTTTCACAGCGCCAACCGCTAAATCTGCCATCAAACCAACTCTCATACCCCGCTGTGTGGCGAACGACTGGCATCCAGCAAGTTGTTCTTGCACGAGCCACTGAAGATACGAGTAGTAACGAGGGTCTAGAGCAGAGTTAAGCTGGGAGCTAAGCTCCTCGTGCGCTTGACTGACCTTTGCTTGCGCAACTTCAAAGTCACAAAATTTTCGTAATTTTTCGCCACCATCTGCAACAAACTGCCAATAATGTTTAGCTCGGGCACTCTCATTGGCAAGATGTACGGCTGCAAAATCGTCGAACAACAAATCGAATAGCCGATTTTTTTTAGCCGCCACCTGGGAATAATCAATGTACTCCAATGCTCTCAACTCAAGCAGTTCCTTGCGCAGCACGGAATTGCTAGCATGCTCCTGTACAGCAGAGCTCTCGCGAAACTCCGGCACTAATTCAGGAGCAATGTATATGGGGTTTAAAAACCTACGATCTGAAGGGCTGTAGGGGCTGGCGAAATTGACCCCACCGGCCATTGGCGCATGCAGCGGGTTTAATCCGATCATATCAACGCCGAAATCAGCACTGAGATTGATAAGTTCGCGCAGGTCAGCGAAATCGCCGACCCCCCAATTACGCTCAGATCGAAGCGTATAAAGTTGGCAGCTAATACCTAAGACTTTCTCGTCTGAGACGTCATTATTCAACTGATAACATTGCTCGGGGGCGTAAATTAGTTTGCTCTTTTTTTCTGCACCGTCGTTGCTTAGTCGCAAGCTATGGTAACCGTGGGGTATTTCAGGCAAGGTCCATTGCCGCGCCGTGTAACGCACATCACCAATGTAATACTCACCTGACTCTGGTAATTCAGACGGCATAATTTCACCACACACAGAGCTCTTATCGTCGCATACAATATTAAACTTAAAGACACTCTCTAGCTCGTCAGGGTGCACCCTAAGCTCGATAGCACCCTGCTTGGCAAACGAAACCGCCGGCAGCCAAGACCTCCAAGGATGCGCGTCTAAATTAAAAACCTCACGCTCTAACTGCGAACTATCCTCGACATCGTAATCCATCGCTCGAAGAAAATTGACTCTGGTTTCAATCGGCACGCTTTGTCGTTCACCAGAATAGCTGAAGTACTCGCTGGAGACCCCGCGCTGGTATAGTAATTTTTCAAGCATATTCATAGTGATTGCATTTTAGCATTTGCGTAATTAAATTACATTAATAGAAATCTCTAAAAACACCATATCTACTCATTTTTTCGAAGATCTCTATGTTTTTTTGTCACTTCTCCCTGCGGCATTCAGGCTATATATTCAATTTATGTAAGTTTATTACATTATGGATGGACTACTGTTTGACTTCGAATACGCATTTTATCTGGCTCGCGCGTAATTAAAGGTGCCGGAGGGATTAATTTTAAATCCCTCCGGCACCTTTTTGCTCCTTTTTGATTCGGTTGACATATAAACGCCCGCCTATGAAATTTAACGCCTTTAAAACGGGCGAGTTGCAAACGCGGCCGAGTGACCGCAAGGAACGGTAGTTTTTGAACTTATAAATTTATTCATCAATTCTTTTGAGTTTCACACCGTCCACAGTCATGAACCAATGCCCATCTTCTTCTTTAGGTGGAATTGAAACATCAAATGTTGTTGTCATAAATAGAATGCCAACAACAAAATCATCTCCTATAAAATTTTTTAGCGGCCCATTAACAGAGGTTGATCCTCCACCTTTTAAACGCTTATAAGCAACAGTGCCATCGGCTAGGATCAATAAGCGCATTTCTTTACTTTGCCAATCACCCACATAATGTGATTTTTCTTCGGGTAAGGGAGCTGCACATCCAGACAAAAAACAAGCAAAGATAATCAATAATAAGTAATGCTTCATGAGATTTCTCTTAAGTATTTATAACAGTTTTGTTATCAGGTATCGTGCCGAAATATTTTAAATATTCGGGCACGTATATTGTTTATCTTGAAAGTGCCAAATGATCTAAGTGAGTATGGTACAGCCTTTTTCAGTATTCAAACAAATGTAAGTGAAACGGCTCAATGCAACACTACAACAAAACTACCGAAACTACCGGGACACCCATTACAACACTACTGGTGAACCAACACTACTGGTGAACCAACACTACTGGTGAACCAACACTACTGGGACAGCCATTAATCTGCCACTACTGGGACTGCCACTACTGGGACTGCCACTACTGGGAC
>JAFMHC010000377.1 GCA_017854775.1 Gammaproteobacteria bacterium
CACCTGCACTGGGACGCTAGGTGATAGCTCAGGCTTTAGTAAATAGTAGGGCTCGTCAACACGCGTATTATGCGGCGCCTGAAAATCTGGAAGCTTCGGATTAGTGACCGCATAATTAGTATTCGGCTTTAAGGTAACACCTGCTCCCAAGGCACCTTCATAAGCGGGGTCAGCAGCCAAGATAGACGTCGATAAAGTAACTAGTACGGCGCTAGCAAGAACAGCTCTAGATGATATTGAACTGAATATTCGATTTAAAAAAATCATACTTTCACCTTGGTTTAAGTATTTAGGGGTTTAAGGAGTTATTTAGGGCAGACAAACGGATAATGGTCTCCACTAATAATCGGCTCTATGCCGAAGAAATCATTCAACACCGGCTCAGCTTTGAAAAATGCACCGGCTTCCCACACTTGATCAACCCGATATGCCAGGCTAGGAAGAGCGCTGGTGTGAATTGGCGAAAAGATCTGGTCTTCTTTGTCGCTAACGTTCTTTAAGATATACCCCGTCGACATACCTGCCGAGTCCATTTGCGGCAACGACATAGCCTTGCAAAAATTTGGGCTACTGGTATCGCCAGCGCTATGACTTGATGAATTTTTATTGGCCCACTTACCAAATGAAATCTCAAGTGATGGTATAGGAACCCTAGGACTAACTTGGCTCGCTTCGTTGAACAGTGATCTGCTTAAATGTGAGACGTTAATCGCCATATGATTACTTTTTGAGAGTTATTGTAAAACATCTGTCAAACAAAGTAACAAGAACTAATTACTGAGAATATTACTCTCTATTACACGTCATTTCCGAGGACTCATAATAGTTCTAGAGCGAGCGTATATCTAAAGGCCGTTTATCCTATTTTTCCGGTACGTTAGCCACTCTCCATAACGGCACTTGTATGCGAAATCTTAAAAAGGAAGTAGCCCCCCTAGGAGTGACGGTGGGCTACTTCAAAACCACAGGGCTAGGAACTCTACTGGGGATTGAGACCTAGCGCTTGTAGAACTTTTACGAAATTATCACGACGATCACCGATACCATCTACAGCACCTGATACCGGGCAACTCGCGTCCGGGCAACCTCGATTAACGATGCCAGAGACATCATCGATAAATTCGGTGCCAACTAAACCACCATCAACATAGGCTTTAAGTTGTTCGAAATAATTCCATGATGCATACGGGCCCGAACTTACATTGTAGCCTTGCACTTCGTTCATCCAGAAAAACAAACCCGCTATCCATTTAATCTCTTTATGCTCTTGCGTGCTGCAAATTAACTCAGGGTTTGAACACAGGTCTAAATCTGCATAAAGTGGATTTGCTGGAGCCGCTTCAACCAAGACCCCCTCAACCACTTGATTCACATTCTCCGGAGCAACATGACTTCGTCCTAGGAAGTGATTTAGCTTTCCGAAATTCAAACGACCAGTGGTTTGAATAACACCACGTCCCCACCAGCCGCATCCTTCCAGTGACTTACCCGCACTACCGTCCCATACAAAACCACCGGCTTTTTGTTGGTTATAAACACCGCACTCTTCGCGCTGGTAGGCTTGCTTCTCTGGATCAAAGGTGGCTGTTGACGATGAGCAGTCGGGGCCGCTAAAGCTCCAACGACCGACACTTCCGTTTACCAATAAGCCTTTCTCTTCAAGCACCGAATCCGGTGCGGTAAACAATGGCCCAGGCGCGCCATACCAACTGGCATGCGTTAACGCGGTAACTTCCATCTTAGGATTCCGAGGGCAAGAATAAGGGTTATCACTGCCATTAGGGTTCATCCCATAATCGCCATAAACTTGTTGTAATTGTCCACAGGATGACGATAGCGGGTAGTCCACTGGGTCGCCGGTATTTAGCGACCAATTATTTTCATCACAAGCGTCAAACTTAATAGTCTCCTTCATGCTTTGCGCAAGGAAACCTGCAATCGCTACCTTGGCGTATTTAATGTTAGTTTGTTCATCAGCAGAGGAATCGACTAACCAAAACTTCACACCGGCAATGCCTTGATTATGCATCGGATTGAGCGCATCGAGAAAATCGGCCCACTTATAGATGTTTGACGGCACGAGGGTGCTTGAGGGTGTCTCGTACAAAAAGACCGAGTTATTCATAACGCTTTCAACGCTCAGCAACTCACTGTTCAATGGCGCGATAGACGTTATTGGCTGCGAGGTTGAACTCGAACTTTTGTGATAAAGCGGGATTTTGCCATTGCTCTGATAGCTAACAACTTTATTTTTCAGCCAGCCGTTATCGCCACTTCCATTGGTGGCAATTGGCACCACCGCCGTTGTTGACCCGCCACCCCATAAAATAGCGAACACATTGCTGTAGGCGGCATGGCGTAAGCGACTTAGCGACCAATCGTAGTCCGGTGTCTGGCTTAGCAAACTGCCTACTGAAGTCGCACCATCGTATACCGTTGCGTTCAGCGCAATATTACGAACATCGGAACGGATATTTGAAATTGCCGTACCAATATTTTCATCACCCATAAAGTAGGTGCCTGCACTCGATGAATTATTGGCAATATCGTAACTACCG
>JAFMHC010000378.1 GCA_017854775.1 Gammaproteobacteria bacterium
TATTGGATTCGTAAATATAATCTGAAAAATCCATTACATAGATGCTGGCATCAAATTCAAGCCGATCATTGCCATAGCCAGCAGACAAGGTTAACGCGGTAACGCCCTCTTCTTGTAAGTTAGGGTCACCAATTTCAAAAGACTGTGTTGCTAAGTGCGGGCCATTACTGAAGAGTTCTTCAATCGTAGGTGCACGATTCGCCAGGTCAAGTAAGGCCGACAAGGTCAGCTCCTCACTGACCGAACGCACCAATCCAAATGATGCGCTTAGAGTATCGAAGTCTGTGTTACTTAACCCTGCTGCAGTCGGTTCATAATCAGTTGTCTCCAATCGCAAACCAGTCTCAAATTCATAGTCACCAAACTGACGTTGTCCAACCCAGAATAAACCTAAGGTATCGCTATCGACTGGAGGTACAAAAGCCTCTTCGCCGACGGCACTAAATTCACGGCTACCAAGTTGAAGGCCTAATGCGCCGTCGAAGCCAGCAATTGCTTCATGCTTTAGTTCAACACGGCCTTCCCAGGCATCATTTTCAAAAAGCGTGCCGACTTCACCATTTGGCTCAATCTCACTATGCTCGTAATCATTTAGGCCGACACGAAAATTGATGCTTTCAACGCCAGTAAAAGGATTGTTTAATTGAGCCTCGAGATCTAATCGTGTTTGTTTTAAGTCGATTATTCCTGGGCCTTCCTCCTCCTCTTCATGCTCTTCGCCTTCGTCATCATGACCTTCCTCTTCACCTTCTTCATGACCATGGCCGCCAACTAGACCATACTCAGCGTCGAAAGAACTGATAGCAAACCCAGCGAAGCCACGTTCGCCTACGGTACTCAAACCGATCGCACCACCGCGACGTTCGACTCGACTGCCTTCAAGGATTCCAAACGCTTCTTCCTCTTCTTCATGCTCTTCGCCTTCGTCATCATGACCTTCTTCTTCAGCCTCTTCGGCTGCGATTTGAAAAGCTGATTCAGCAAAGCCAGGAATTTCGTAATCATCAGCGTCACTTATGAAGCCATCCAGATGCAATACAACCGAGTCGCTTAAGGGCGCATCAACCGCGAACGCTCCGTTACTGGCATCGGCATTGTCTGCTCTGCGCAGTTGTATGCGGCCACTGGTTTCTTCAGGCACCTCAGAATGAATTCGGCTTGTTGCCGCGTCGACAACACCTCCGATTGCACCACTGCCGTACAGAAGAGTGCTTGAGCCACGAAGAACCGTAACTTGATCGGTCAAAAATGGTTCCACGCCGACCGCGTGATCACCACTGGTTACCGATACATCAAGCGTATCAATTCGATCAACTGTGGTTTTTACCCGAGCACCGGCTAGGCCATGGATAATCGGGCGACCTACTGCAGTACCGAAACTCGCAGATTGGATACCAGCCTCGCCTGATAAGGTTTCGCCGAGCGACCCTGAAACGGCTCGCGCTAGTTCCTCACCTGACAGAACTGTCACTGCTTGAGCGGTGCCATTATTAGCTAAGGGATGAGCGGTTACGACAACCTCTTCTAAATCGCTTTTCTGAGATTGCGCCAACAGCGCTGACGATGTTGCTGCACTAGCAAGTAGCACGGCATATACTGATTTTTTTAACATATTAATCCTTAAAGATTTTCGACAACTTAAAGTCGAATAACTAAAATACAGCGGCTTCAGAAGAAGCAACTGCCGATGGAGCCTAAGCTCAATTTATGAGAAAAAAATAGTCTTTGGTGGGGCGCGAGCTGCGTAGACCGAGATTAAAACGGGGTTAAAAAATTCAACTCCGCTTACCTGAATATTCTCGGGTGAAACATGAAATATCGGAGGAGTACTGATAGCGACACTGTGCGCACTGTGATCCTGCGATGCATAAACGGCACAAAGTTCATTATGCCCTGAACCCAAATGCTCGACACCATGCGATACCAGTGCTGCCTGAGACAACAAAAGTAGACACGCGAATAGCAGATTAGTTGAAAGCCTGATCATGAATTAGAGGTTAACATAGATACATCAATATTGAGTCAAAAACCGCTTTGGTCACAGTCATTCTTTGCTCTGTGTTGTCTGATAATCGTTTGAGTTTGGGTTGATGTTGGTTGAATAATGACAAGGCTCCATCAGTTAAAATCTAAGGTGAGCAATAATCGCTTCTTCTGGTTTTCTAAATTCGGCGAACGATGCACTAACCCATAACCTTCATTGCCCACCCAAGACTCACCTTTTAATAGTGCGACATCACCGGTAGTCAGTTGCTGGAGGTGCCCTACTCTATCTTTCGCTGGCCATTGCGCAAAAACAGATATCAACACAACTTGGCTTGCACCTTGGCACTAACCTATTTACCTATAGCAGTCTAATCATAGCCATATCGATTGTTCTAGCGACCACCCTAGTTGCCTCATTGCCCGCATTTCAAGCTTACAGACAAGCAAAGTCTGTGCGCTAAGCATGGTCTTGATTACTAAGATTTTAAAGATTTACACACAAATGGAGTTTTAATTTGCAACGAACTCATATTGCACGCTCGTTGCATTAATAGAGTGCGTAGGAAA
>JAFMHC010000379.1 GCA_017854775.1 Gammaproteobacteria bacterium
AGTTAGCGTAAGCTAACTGCAAGGAGGCTGGCTAGAGGATTCTCACGTCTTGAATCTTGAACCAACTTGCAAAAATTCAAAACGTGACACTCTAACTTTTTTCCTCTGCGCCAATAAGGACAGCTAACAAGGCCAGGTACGGCGACGTTGATGCTGTAGAATGGTGGCAATTAACAAGTCGCTTAAACGGACAAAAAAGGTTGGCTTGCTTCACTTTGTTGGTTATTGTAAATAGACTTTTATTAACCGCCTAGCAAAGCGTTAGCTGCATAGTGGAATCAATTAGGAGCCAGCATGAATATTAAATTTAGCGATGTTTTAGATCTATTTGAGCTAGTCAATTTTGGTTCGCCGTTTGATCATGAAGGTTATATTTGCAAAGTATCGGGAAAAACGTATTTTTATTCTGAGTTTGGTGATAATGAAGAGGAATTACCCGACGATATTAATGACGAGAAGTACTTGGCCATCCCTCATAAAAACGAATTAAATCTAGGCATGAATTTGGCCTTAGATTTTATTCAGGAATACTTACCAACAGAGCTCGAAAAAGTACGTTCAATTTTTCATAGTAAAGGAGCTTATGCAAGATTCAAATCATTGCTAGAAGACACAGGAAACATTGAAGAGTGGTATAAATTTGAAGCAAAGAATACAGAACAAGCTTTACGAGAGTGGTGTGCAGAGCAAAATCTGGCAATCATCAGCTAACAAATATTGGTAAGTCGTAGCGCAGCTGAGACTTTATCCAATTAGTACGCCGAGCATTGCGCTGATTCAAGGCTGAGGGATTTTGGCGTATAACAAACAGAATTGATGGCTTCTTTCTTTGTGTAAGCGCTGTCATGCTAGGTATATAGTGTGATTATTTCAGGCTTAAATGCCTTTATAGGGCTGATCAAATTTATATATTTCTAAGCGATAGCATTCGTCTTATTCTGACGAGTCCTTTTTAGCTTGTCGGGGAGGATTAAAGGAGCTAGCTACTGAATTAGCAACAGCATCAATTAAATCTTGTGGGACGTCCGAAGGAACTGGCTCATCCGGTGCCACTTTTAAAGCCGCGCTTAGCTTTGTTGTCAGTTGATATGCAGCCAAATAATCTTTGCACTCACGACATATTTTTATATGTCGTTCAAGCAATTTGATCTGAGTTTCGGGTAAGGTACCTTCTAAGTAGTCAACGATAAAATTTTCAAATTCCCGGCAGGTAATCATTCCGGGCAAACTTTTTAGCATTACCCTTTTTACACGTCGCTTAATCACATCGAACTTGGTACTCATGACTCGGCTCCCTCGCGTCTTAATACTGGTTCCAGTATCTTCTTAAGAGCCGATCTGGCTCGGTGTAACCTGACCTTAACATTACTCTCGGACACGCCCAATAGGTCAGCTACTTCGCTGGTATTATATCCTTCTACATCTCTCAGTCGCACGACGATGCTATAAGATTGGGGTAGTGATTTCAACGCTTTTTCAATGAATTGGCGCGTATGTTTTTGTTCAAGCAACTGTTCTGGTGTGGGAAACGAATCCCACTTTTCCTCAATCCGGCAGCCAAAGTTGTCGAACTCAGGCTGATGCTCGTCCAACGTTACCTCGGAAAGACGTTTTAACTTACGCATGGTGGTGATGGTTTGATTGACCGTGATCCGCCTCAACCATGTCTTAACACTCGATCGATGTTCGAAATTTGGCAGGGCGTTTAATGCTTTGATCAGAGCTTCTTGAACGGTATCTTCCGCTGTACCTCGTTCACCCAACATGCTCTCTGCCAGCGCCAACATCCACCCATAGTTCTCCCTAATGAATTTCTCAATATCTATTGATTCACGCGGTTCTTGTATGATTTTTGGTTGGTTAACTGGCATTGCCCCCCCCCTCTGATGTTCGCACTTACTATGCTACGAGAAAAACCAAAGACTAGCAATTGATAGAGACTTCTTATGACTCAGCCTAACTCATAGTTAAACGGGCGATCATAGTTTGATTTGAAATAATCTGTAACCTATTCATTACTCTCGTCGTCTATGTGAGTACTAAGCAAGTATTGGCTCCGATAAATGGCTTGTATTCAGACTCGAAGCGTTTTCATTTACTGCCAATAATCAAACTGCTCGACGATACTAAAGAGTAATTTTAGTGTGACATTAAAATCATTGTTTTCAGAAGTGCTCTTTTTGTTGCAGTCGAAAGTTGGTAATAAGATTAAAGTTGTAGGAATAGCGCTTTCAAAAACGATCCCTCCTCAGGATGGGGACCCTAGTTTGACGCACTCAGATTTTGTAAAAGAAAGAATCGACAATAACAACAAAAAAGACGACTGAGGAACAGCATGCAAAACAAATTAATTATTACAGGTCTACTCGGCTTGCTGGCGGCCTTCTTGGTCGGAATCGGGGAATACCTTTTGCACTACGATGCGCTGGCACGATTTAGCGAGGGTGGTTTTGGTTTTATGCAAGGTATCGGCGAACAGCGCACCACGCTTGGTCATTTCTTTGGAGTATTTGGAGCGACTCTTTATCCGATAGGCTGTTATCACATT
>JAFMHC010000153.1 GCA_017854775.1 Gammaproteobacteria bacterium
GTCGATTTGCCTTACCTAATATAAGCAAACGGCAACCAGAGCCTTGGTATTTGGATTACGCAAGATCTTTTTTTCCTGTCCTTTTGTTAGTTTTCTTACTGCGAGGTTTTGTTGCTGAGCCGTTTAGAATTCCGTCGGGCTCTATGTTGCCAACGCTTGAAATTGGTGATTTTATTCTGGTTAACAAGTACAACTACGGTCTGCGCTTACCAATAGCACACACTAAAATCCTGCCGATCAACGAACCCGAGCGCGGTGACGTGGTTGTTTTTCGATATCCGCCAAATCCGAGCATAAATTATATTAAGCGTTTAATCGGCCTGCCGGGTGACGAAATTGTCTATCGTAACCAAACCTTATACGTTAATGGCGATAAAATTGAGTCCACCCAAATGGACGACTATATTCAGCAAGGTAAAACTAGTGCGCAAAATAGGTATGAACAGACTATTAAGACTGGCGATGAGGACAATTCATCGGTATCGTTCTCAGCCTTATTGAATAAATATTCGGCCAGTAATGCCCATGCGGGTACTTGGGAGGTTCCTGCGGGGCACTATTTCATGATGGGCGACAATCGAGATAATAGTGCCGACAGTCGTAGCCCTTCGTTCACGTTTGTTCCTGACGAAAATATTGTTGGCGAAGCTTTTTTCGTATGGATGAGTGTTGGCACCGCAACTGGCGGTGGACTTGATTTTGATCGTATAGGCGCCAACATTAAAGCAACTAAGGTAGAACCTGTAGGCAATTAAACGTTAGCTTTTAAGCAACGTTATTCCTCGGAAATCGCTGATAGCGGAGATAGAAATGAAACACAATCGAAAATTAAATGGCACCAAGCCGTTACTGAATATCAAACGACAAGGCGGCTGGACCTTTTGGAGCCTAGCCTTCACGCTGAGCGTCTTGGCTTTTTTTGGCTACGTAGGTATGCAGTTAGTCCCAGTTTATAGCCTAAACGGGAATATCAAAAACGCTATGTTAAGAAGCGTAGATGGCGTCAATTTGGCAAAAGTTAGCAGATCCGAAATAATAAATAAAATGTCTAGGCAGCTTTTGATGGACAGCAGCCAGCAAGCGTTAAATTACAAAAATGACCTAGTTATTAAAAGAACTCGCTCGTTGTTCACTCTGCAGGTCAGCTACGAACGCAGAATTCCTATCGTCGCTAATATCAGTATTATTGCCGAGTTCAGCCCCATGGTTGAATGCAGTTTCTCTAATCAATGCACATTGAACTAGAATGATGGCACCACTATATATTTGCTGTTTGGCTTCGCTATGTTGGTAGAAAGTGCTGGATAAATCAGTGGAATTAATGCGCAAGCTTGATTATGAGTTTGCCGACAAATCACTTTTAACGTTGGCGCTAACTCATCGAAGTAAAGGCTCGACTAATTACGAACGTCTTGAATTTTTGGGCGATAGTATTTTGGGTTTTGTGGTCGCCGATTGGCTTTACCATCATTACCCTAAGCTAGCCGAGGGCAAGTTAAGCCGCATGCGTTCAAGCCTAGTACGCAAAGAAACCTTGGCGATTGTAGCGCGTGAACTGGAGATGAGTAAATTTCTTATTTTGGGTGAAGGTGAGCTAAAGAGTGGTGGTTTCAATCGCGATTCTATTTTGGCTGATACGGTTGAGAGCATCATTGGCGCACTGTATTTGGACGCTGGCTTTGAGGTGGCGAGCCGTTTCATTCATACCAATTTTAAAGGTTTGTTCGATGCCATCTCTGAACAATCTACCTTTAAAGATGCCAAGAGTAAGCTACAAGAGGCGATGCAAAAGCAGGGTTATGCTCTGCCAAATTATGAAATTGTAGAAACTCTTGGTGAACAACATGAGCAGGTTTTTACGGTCGAATGTACGCTGCAAGAGTTGCGGTTGAGTAGTCATGCCACTGCACTTTCTCGCAGAAGTGCTGAGCAATCTGCAGCAGAGCAGGTGCTTGGCTTATTTCTCGAGTCGGCGTTTAATAAATTAAGAAAGTAATCAATAGAGACGTTGAATGAGCAAAGATTTTAAATTTGGGTTTGTGACTATTATCGGCAAGCCGAACGCTGGTAAATCTACCCTGATGAATCGAATCATTGGGCAAAAAATAAGCATCACATCACATCGCCCACAAACGACCCGTCACCGTATTTTAGGCATCCATACTGATGACGATAAACAAATTGTATTCGTTGATACGCCTGGTATTCATTCGGTTTTAAAAAAATCTAACCGTAAAACTATTAATCGTGTGATTAATAAGACGGCTATTTCGAGTATCGATGGTGTCGATGCGGTGTGCTTCATGATCACGGCCACCGGATGGACCGAAGGCGATAAGCACGTCTTGAAGGCATTGCAAGATGTGACAATACCGGTGATATTGGTCATTAATAAGTTAGATAAATTAAAATCTGTCAACGATGTATTGCCATTGATCGCTGAGTCTTCGGAGCTTTATGATTTTGCCGAGATCGTACCGATTTGTGCGATTGCTAAGTCGGGTGGGGATAATGTTGATCGTTTGATGCAGGTGCTGACATCGTATCTGCCGGATCAACCTGCCGGTTTTGATGAGGACCAGATTACTGACCGCAGTTTTCGTTTCTTGGTGTCTGAATTAGTTCGTGAGCAGTTATTTCGACGCCTCGGCGACGAACTCCCGTATGCGACAGCTGTTGAAATTGTAGACTTTCAGATTAAAGATGGCAAAGCTCAAATTGGCGCTGATATCTGGGTCGAAAAGGATTCTCACAAGGCGATGGTTATTGGTAAAGGTGGCGAGGCATTGAAAAAAATCGGAACCTATGCACGTATGAATTGCGAGACCCTGCTGGAAAAGAAGGTGTTTCTTGAACTCTTCGTTAAAGTACGTTCTGGCTGGTCTGATAACGCTAGAGATTTATATAGCCTGGGCTATGACGAAGACCTTAAGTAGACCCTTGCGACCGTTGTGTCGCCACTGAACCGAGTAAACTACTAGTGCGCGTGCATCATCAGCGAGCTTATGTTCTGGTCAATCGTCCATACAGTGAGACCTCATGGATCGTTGAAGTTTTCACACGAGAGTATGGGCGCCTAGGTTTAATGGCGAAGGGCGCGAGGCGTTTTAAATCTAGACTCAAGGGATCTCTCATGCCGTTTCAGCCGATTTTGGTTAGCTGGACAGGAAAAGGTGAATTACCAATATTAACTTCGGCCGAAATAGATCAAACTGATTATAATCTGGTTGATCATGAGCTTCGTGGCGATGCCTTGGTGTGCGGTTTTTACTGTAATGAACTGATCGTTAACTTGCTGCATCGGCATGACCCGCACGCTGCGCTTTTTGATCGCTACCATTCAACCATAATGGCACTTGCCGAAGCGAACTCCGACGAATTGTTGCCATTGGTATTACGAAAGTTTGAGCAAGTAGTAATGAAAGAAACTGGCTATCAAATTAACTTTGATTTTGAAGCAGACGGCAAGACTTCGATAGAAGATCACGGAATTTATCGGTACCAACCAGCGCAGGGCTTTGTTCGTTTAGCCAGTCTGCAGCGCGGCGCATTTTATGGCCGAGTGATCAAATCACTAAATACGCAAAGTAGTATCAGTTTGAATAACCAAGAAGTCTCGCAAGGAAAGCAGCTAATGCGTGATATATTGAGTAAAACATTAGGGCATAAGCCGATTGTTAGTCGCGAGCTGTTTTACCCTAAGCCACGCTAAGCTAAATAAGTCACGCTTAACATCATTACTCTAAACCAAGTCATGCCAATGGTACTACTACCATTGGCCTAGATAACTAATCGACAACTCCATTTTACACAATGAGCGAACATCATACGATTCAACTGGGCGTCAACGTTGACCATATAGCAACTCTGCGTCAAGCGCGCGGCACCACCTATCCAGATCCAATGCAGGCGGCTGATATTGCCCGCAAAGCGGGGGCTGACGGCGTCACCGTACATTTGCGCGAAGATCGCCGACATATACAGGACCACGACGTCTACAGCATTCGCGGCAATGTAAATTTGCCGATGAACTTAGAGATGGCAGCGACCGCCGAAATGCTTAAAATAGCACAGACGGTGAAGCCCTACGAATGCTGTATTGTTCCAGAAAAACGTGCCGAACTGACTACTGAAGGCGGCTTGAATGTGTTAAAGAATATGGTTGAGCTCGGGGACTATATCGGTGCTTTGCAGGAGCATAGCATTAAGGTCTCGCTGTTTATTGATCCAGATGAAGAGCAAATTCAGGCGTCAAAAGAGTTGGGTGTTGAGATTGTCGAGCTGCATACCGGTGGATATGCCGATTGCAGTGGAGATCAACTTGAAGCGGAGCTAGAGCGGGTGCGTACGGGCGCCGCGTTGGCACACAGTCTTGGCATTCAAGTCAATGCTGGGCATGGCTTGCACTATCAAAACGTCGCTCAAATTGCTCGAATTCCGGAATTGGTATGCCTTAATATTGGTCATTCGATTGTCGCTCGAGCGGTAATGACTGGTTTTTACGAAGCGGTTTTTGCGATGAAGCAAATCATGATTGGTGCGAGGCTTGATTCGGAAGGAGAGGGGACTTAGGTTCCCCCAAAGCTATTGTCTTAAATTTCTTTCTTATAAAGCTGATAAAGCCGCATTACTTTTATGATGTAGTTTTGAGTTTCCTCATAGGGCGGCACACCGTTGTATTTACTTACGGCACCTTGGCCAGCGTTATAAGCCGCCAGCGAGAGACGCTTATCACTGTCATAGCGCTCCATTAAGTCCTTTATATGTTGCACCCCAGCGTCGATGTTTCTTCTCGGATTAAAGTGGTCTTGTTTCAGCTGATAGCTGGATGCTGTTGCCGGCATTAACTGCATAAGGCCCATTGCGCCTGCATGCGACAATGCATAACGATCAAACGCTGACTCAACATGAATCACGGCTTTGATAAAGCTCGGCTCCAAATCGTACTTAAGAGCTGCGTTGACTATTTCCGCATCATATTTGGACTTTATCGTTCTAGCTCGATAAGGCGCACTTCGAGTTTTTGATCGATACGATTTGCTTGAGTAGCTCTTTTTGAGTTTGTAGCCCGGTTTTTTTATGCGGCTATCGGTAATTACCGTGCTTCCATTGGGTTCCTCATATACATATATGGTCGCAACCGCTGGGCCGTTAATACTAAGGCCGAGCAGAGCGATGGTGGCAACTATTAAGTTTCGTATCAGCATATTGTTTTTGTAAGCATGCGCTCTGGATGTCGGTCTATCTAATCAGTCGACGATGGATTAATAACGGTAGCTTGTAATCTGTAATTTCTAATACTGGCTATGGTAATATACGATAATATTTTTAATTCTAATTACCGCTGTTTAATTAATCACTTACCACCTAGTACTAGTCACCACTATTATGCCATCATTTGATATTGTATCCGAGATAGATAAACCAGAACTTACTAATGGTTTGCATCAAGCCAATAAAGAGTTAAGCACACGCTTTGACTTTAAAGGGTCTGATGCTAGAGTTGAGCAGACTGCATCGACACTGACTGTGTTTGCAGACAATGATTTTCAAGTCCGTCAAGCGGTCGACGTATTGTGTCAGAAGCTTGCAAAGCGAGGCTTAGATTTAAGTTGTTTGCATTATCATGAGATCGAAGAAGTTGGGGGCGGTAAAGCTCGCCAAATCATCGATTTAAAGGAAGGTATAGATACTGATTTGGGGCGCAAGCTGGTGAAGCAGATCAAGGATAAAAAACTCAAAGTTCAAACTGCTATTCAGGGCGAGCAGCTTCGTGTCACCGGCAAGAAGCGGGATGACTTACAGCAGGTGATCGCATTTTTACGCGACCCAGAGACTGATGTCGGTATTCCGTTACAATTTAATAATTTCAGAGACTAGTTAATAGCAGTGTGTTTTATACTAATACTATCGAATAAAGGTCTTTGAAGTCTGAATAACCGTTGTTGGTTTTTAATATTTAACTTAATCCAACCAAACTACTAACATGAGGGGTCAGCATAACTCGACGAACGAATAAAAATGTCTGCAATGCCTCCACTTTTGGTTGAAAATACCCCGAAGGCACCCAGACTTGCCAACCGCGGCGTTTTTCGCCTCAATTGGAGATATTCCAAGCTGGTTTATTTCGTCCCTGAATTATGCTGAAGTCTCAACCTAATTAATGGAATAAATATGACTAAGTCATTAAGAGCTAACCCAATGAAATTATTGATGCTTACCCTTACCGCCGCCTTAAGCATGTCGGCCTTTTCTGCTCATGCAGCGAGTGAGGCTAAAAAAATTGAGCTTGTTCGCGCTGAGATTGTTAAAATGATCCCGCCAGCTATAGACGCTGAGATTGTTGTAACCCCAGCGAAAGATGTTTACCGTATGGAGTTTCAAGGAAGCTATGCTTATGTTTATGTGGCCGGTGATCACGTACTGATTGGTGAGCTGCTCAATACTAAAGACCAAGTTAATCTAGGCGATGAAGCCAAAACTGAGCGTGTCGCGACCGTTATAAAAGACGTTCCTACTAGCAAAATGATTGTCTTTGGGCCGAAAGATGCAAAACGTCATATTACTGTCTTTACTGACATCGATTGTGGCTATTGCCGTAAATTGCATAATGAAGTTACAGAGCTTACTGATGCGGGTATCCAAGTACGTTATTTGGCATTTCCGCGGGCAGGCGTAGGCTCAGATAGCTATAAAAAGTACGTATCGGTCTGGTGTAATGGAGATCAGCAATCAGCTTTGACTACGGCCAAAAATGGCGGTTCAGTACCTGCAGCAACTTGCGATAACCCTATTACCGAAACTTATAACTTAGGGCAGCAGGTTGGCGTTCGTGGCACGCCGACGATTATTTTCGATGACGGTACGCTAACTCCAGGTTACTTGCCAGCGCCTGAATTGATTCGTCGTTTAGGCATCGTTAAAGATGCCTCTTAAAATGCTTAGCCGGCTTCTTTCATCTCTCGGGCTTGAATAGCTGTAAGTATTCAGAGCAGGTGAGAGCAAACTAAGCATTAAAAAAGGAGCCAATGGGCTCCTTTTTTAATGCTTAGTTTATTACTACTAACTTTTTTGCTAAGAGGTTTGGCGAGTCATTAGATCTTTAATTAACCGCTTCAGCCGTTTACTGACGCTCTAGAAGTTTATTGACGCTCTAGCAGTCTATTAACGCTCTAGCAGTTTAAGTTTGTCTTCTTTTTCAGCCCACTCGTCAGCGTCGTCAAGCGCTGGCTTCTTTTCGGTAATCACTGGCCAGATCGCCGACAGTTCTTCGTTAAGCTCTAGATAGTGTTCATCTTTCGATTCTAGGTCGTCATCAGCAACAATTGCGCCTACGGGGCATTCAGGTTCGCACAAACTGCAGTCAATGCACTCTTCTGGATCAATAACCAAAAAATTAGGGCCTTCATGAAAGCAATCTACTGGACATACTTCAACACAGTCGGTGTACTTACACTTAATGCATTCTTCTTTTACAACATAGGTCATCGGGTTCTCCGCGTATTGCCATTATCGATGATTCTTAAGCAGCGCGTATTTTATGGGCAAGGCGGCGCTAAATCAATCGAGTTTGATCTGTTATTTTAAGGTCGATTTGAGTTCGTACAAGAGGTCTAACGCTTGTCGAGCATTTAATTCGTCAGGGTCTATCGATTTCAGCCTCTTTTCGAGCTCACTTTGACCGGCGGGCGCGGGTACGGCGAAGTCCATGCTGTGCTGATGAGATTGTCCTGATGTCGATTTATTGGCGTCTAGCTCGAGCGCCCGAAGCTTGTCTTCAGCGGCGTCGAGCACCTGACTTGGGAGGCCTGCGAGGCGAGCGACTTGAATACCATAACTCTGATTCGCAGGGCCATCTTTAAGATGGTACATGAAAACAATGTCTTGCCCATGCTCAACCGCATCAAGGTGTACGTTATTGACGTTGTCTAACTGTTCAGCCAGTTCGGTGATTTCAAAATAGTGCGTGGCAAATAGACTAAACGCTTTGAGTCTCTTTGCTAAATCAAGCGCACAAGCCCACGCCAAGGATAAGCCGTCGTAGGTACTGGTGCCGCGGCCGATTTCATCAACTAAAACAAGACTGTTTTTAGTCGCATTGCGTAATATGTTTGCCATTTCGGTCATTTCAACCATAAAGGTAGAGCGGCCGCCGGCTAGGTCATCAGCAGCACCAATGCGAGTAAATATACGGTCTATGGGGCCAATTATAGCAGAGCTCGCTGGCACGTAGCTTCCAGTGTAAGCAAGCAAGGTGATCAAGGCGTTTTGACGCATATACGTGCTCTTACCACCCATGTTTGGGCCGGTAATCACATGCATGTGGGTATCGCCATCAAAGACTAAATCGTTGGCTATAAACGGCGCTGACTGATTCGCTTCGACAACCGGGTGCCGGCCTTCTATAATCTTTATTCCGCTTTGCTCGGACAATACTGGGCAACAAAAGCTCAATGCAACGGCGCGCTCGGCAAAATTACTTAGTACATCTAATTGAGCCAATGATTGCGCCATTGCTTGCATGTCTCGCAGCGCAGGTTGCAGTTGCTCGATCACACGTTGATATAAATGTTTTTCCCGTGCCAAGGCTTTTTCACGAGCGCTAAGCACCTTATCTTCATACTCTTTTAGCTCCTCTGTAATATAGCGTTCAGCATTTTTCAAAGTTTGACGACGTATATAGTGTTCAGGGACCTCGGCGGCCTGCGCCTTGCTCATCTCTATGTAGAAGCCATGGACCCGATTGTATTTAACGCGTAAGGTGCCAATACCTGTCTGTTGGCGTTCGCGTTGTTCTAGTTCAACTAAGAACTCACCGGTATTTTTGCTCAGGGTATGAAGTTCATGGAATTGCGCATCAAATTCTGGGCGAATTACACCGCCATCACGAAGTACGACTGCTGGCTCATCGAGAATTGCCGCGTCGAGTAGTTGTTGTGGCTCCAGGAATGGCCCTAGCTTACTGCTAAGCTCGATAAGTAAATCGGTGTCAGCCGTCGAGAGCAAATTACTTAAAGCTGGTAAGCAATGCAGCGCTTGACGCAGGCGGACAAGGTCTCTTGGGCGTGCATTGTTAAGCGCAATTCGGGTCAGTATACGCTCAATATCACCGCATTTTCGTAGCAGGTCGTGCACCGCATTTTGATCGACGCGTTCGATAAACTCACCGACAGCAAGTTGGCGGTGTGCAAGCACATTGCGATCTGAGATCGGCCCGTGTAACCAACGGCGTAATAAACGTGCCCCCATTGGATTGGCGCATTTATCCATCAGCGCCACCAGGGTAAAATCACGACCACCGGAAAGGTTAGTTTCTATCTCAAGATTTTGTCGACTGGCGGCATCGATAATTAGAAAATCAGTCTTTTGTGAAATGCTAAAATCACTAATATGCGGTACTGCTTGATACTGCATATCTTTGGTGTATTGAAGCAGTGCGCCAGCTGCCGAGACCGCCAGCGGGAAGTCTTGGCAGCCGTATGCGACTAAATTTTTGGTATTAAACTGTTTGCATAGCAGTTCATTCGCGACATCGAAATCAAAGTACCAATTGGGCACCGCCCGTGAAGCGATACCGGTTGACCCTTGGTCGACTGCTGGACTTTGCTCAGCTACCAGAAGCTCGGCCGGTTGAATGCGTTTTAGCTCTGAGAAGACCTGATCTAAGTCGTCAAGTTGCTGTGCTTTAAAGTGCCCAAGTGACAGCTCCATCGTCGCGATTGAATAGCGACCGTCACGCTGATAGACAGCCGCTAAGATATTGTCTCGGCGTTCGTCTAATAAACTATCTTCAACCAGCGTACCTGGGGTTACAACGCGAACAACCTTTCGCTCGACTGGGCCTTTGCTGGTTGCTGGGTCGCCAATTTGCTCAGCGATAGCTACTGAGTGGCCCAGCTTTACTAGCTTGGCCAAATATTGATCGATACTATGATAAGGCACGCCGGCCATTGGAATCGGCTCACCACCTGATTTGCCGCGCTGCGTAAGCGTTATATCTAGTAACCGCGAGGCCAGCTCGGCATCAGCGTAGAATACCTCGTAGAAATCCCCCATTCGATAAAGCACCAGTGTGTCTGGGTAATCTGCTTTGATTCCCAGATACTGCTGCATCATTGGCGTGTGTTGTGTTTGGCTCTTGGCCGTTACCGTCGAGTTCATCGGCAATCGTCTTTTGGGTTGGTTAAATGAGGTCTCTAAAGACTATTTAATATTGCTCAGCATATGATTCATTTTCTCATGAATTTTAGGATTGCCAGCGACCACATTGCCTGACTTTTCGGCATCAGTGCTGCCGGATATATCGGTTACTATTCCTCCTGCCTCACGAATCAACAGGGTTCCCGCTGCGGTGTCCCATGGTTGCAAGCCGAATTCCCAGAAGCCGTCATAGCGGCCACAAGCTACGTACGCGAGATCAAGAACTGACGACCCTGAACGATGGATGCTCTGAGAGCGAGGCATTAACGCGGCGAAGGTTTTTAGCCAAAGCTTTA
>JAFMHC010000154.1 GCA_017854775.1 Gammaproteobacteria bacterium
TGAGACGTAATGGTTGTTCCATTGCTCGAAAATAAACGGAAAAATAGACCAAAGTGGCGCTTTCGTACTAGTGACATTCATTATTCGACAGTCCCATACTAGATCCGCTGGCTACGTTTTACTACTGCGAGGGTAATAAAGATCGCACTAAGCACCAGCCCAACTATCAGCGATGGTGTTGTATATGTATCAAAGCCTATCCAGCGATTGAGCATAATATGATCGCCAATAACGCCACTTAAAAAAAGTGAATCAATGACCCAGAGCAACACTGGTGCAATAAAGGCTAATAAAAACGGGTTTTTATTAGCCACTTCTGAACAGAATAAACACCAAGCAACTGTTGGCAGCAGAGACCAAAAAACCATCTTGATTAATAAACCAAAAGCACCGCCAAAGTATACTTCTAGATAATCAAATGCGCCGAACCCGAAAAAAATAAAGGCCACAACGATTTGGCAGACAATCACGCTGATCGGTGCCACTACTAAGGCAATCAATAGTTTCGATACAATCGTGGTGGTATCGGATACAGGCAGCGAGCGCCAAAACAAGACACTCTCATCCTGCCGCTCACCATATAGACAAGACAGAGTATAGAAGCACGCCACAATCATGATTGTCATGGTGATGATGTAGTTCATCAAGTTGAGTCCGCGTGCTAATACACCATTAACAACGCTATTCACTTGGTCATCAATTTGCAGTTGCGAGGGTAATTCAAATTCGACATTTAAACTTCCAAACATCAAAGACAAACGCACCAGTATCGCCAAACCAACCAAAATCATTGGTATCAACCAAATATTACGATGCTCTAAAATTTCACGCTTTAATAGCGCTAACATTACTTTCATATCACTTCTCGGTTAAATCATCGGCTAAGCATTAATAGCGACAAATAAGTCTTCAAGACTCGGGGCGACTACTTGACCATACTCGGCCAAGGCCGAGGCCTCTACATCTTTAAAAATCAGCTCACTGTGTTCTGGCAAAGACCGTTGATAAATAGGTTTTAACTTAGGGTCGCTAAACACCACATTTTGATTAGTGATCAACTTGCTATAGCGGTTTTTTAATTCAGAAATTTGAATATCCAACGTAATACGCCCTTCCTTAATGAATACAACTCGAGTCAGGATGCTTTCAATTTCATCTACCTGATGTGTGGTGATAAGGATTGAACGGTTTTGCGTATAATAGTCTTTCACTAAGCGATCTTGAAAATCTCGACGCACCAAAACATCTAAACCAAGTGTTGGCTCGTCTAACACTAGGAAATTAGTATTTATCGCTAGAATTGTCACTAAATGCAGTCGCGTCTTCATTCCTTTTGATAGCGTTTCGATTCGGCTATTAGATTTTATAGGCGTATCTTTAAGTAAATCTTTAGCACGCTCCATATCAAATTTAGGATGGGTTTTCTCGACGAACTCCAATAAATCCTTGACCTTCATCCAACTTGGCAATGATGAAACATCAGCAATATAGCTCATATTTTCGAGTAATTCGGTTCGTTTTTTAAACGGATCCTTTTCAAAAATAGAGAGCTTACCAGAGAATTTTATTAAGCCCATGATAGCCTTGAGTAGGGTCGACTTACCCGCACCATTGGGTCCTATTAGCCCGACCACTTCCCCCGCACCAATGCTCAAGTTAATATCGTGCAACACCGTAGTACGACCGTATTGTTTAGAAAGGTTCTCTATTTCAACGAATTTTTTTGACATAGCGATTAGTGAGTCCTTGGTGTATCTATATAATGTGTGAATTCTGTTTGTAAAAACCTCAGCACAAGGCCATTGCAAACACTATCGCACGTTTTATGCTGTGCGATCGTTATCCTGAGCTTCTTTAATCCATTCTAGCCCCTTGTTGGCTATCCGCCAAATTTACTGTCACCCCAATCATCTGCCATCTTAAGCGTCTACCATCTTAAGCAAAGCTCCGACCAAACAAAAGCTTACTCGCGATACTTCTCAAGTAAGAATGCACTATCCAATTGAGCACCAAGTGTTGATACAAAAGTAAACACCCCAGTTAATTTACGCACCATTAGCATGAATTCCGCGGGCGGGATTACAAACCCTTTTACCAGCATGCCCTCACTGCCAAGTTTACCAGCACGTTTAAGTAGACGAGACGTGCGCCAATCATATAAATTGTCAGCGGTTTTGCAAAAATCAGGCAGTTTGCTGATGTCGGATGAAAATGGCTCCAAGATAAAAGCACAGAACTCAGCAAACGACTTTTTTACTTTACGACTATCAGACTCACGCAGACAACCAAGCTCGATCGCACCTTCGATAGTTTGCTCTAAATCACCAGTATGCGCTGCAAGAATAGTTTTGCGCAGGGGTTTTGTGAAACTGTCGGGTAAATGATGAACAGCGCCAAAATCAAGTAGGCCAAGTTGATCTTGGTCGCCATTTTGATCGATTATTATTCTGTAATTGCCAAAATTGGGATCAGTTTGCATCAATGCCCAGTCAAAGGCTTCGATAAAAAACAGGTCAAGCATTGATAGCGCTAATGCGTTACGTCGAGATTGGCTCAATGCTTGAACATTCGGGTGTGTCACCTCATAGCCGTCAATAAACTCCATTGTTAGAACCGACTCATTACTCAAATCTGAATAATATTTGGGTACGCGGTATCGACTGTCATTGGCAAGTTTTTCGCCAACTAATTTAGCCGTTTTAAGTTCGTAACGGTAATCAACCTCAAGCATGAGCTGCATCTTAAGCTCTCTAGTCAACTCTTCTAGTTGCCTACCTGACTTTATCCATCGCGCGAGAGTCAGCATTTGCGTTACGTTGCGAAAATCATCCTCAATCGCACCGGCTATTCCCGGATACTGAATTTTGATACAAACCGGCTCATTGATGTTACAGGCGCTCGCCATGTGTACTTGCGCTAATGAGGCCGCCGCGAAGCTATCAGCTTGAATACTGACACCCTCTAGTTTTTCTGCAAATACCACTTGCAGATGTGGCTCAATAACACTCCACTCGAGCTCGGTAGTTTGTGCTTCTAAAGTGTGTAGCGCATCGGTAACCGGCTTAGGCAATAGGTGCTCACCGTAGAGCGCCAACATTTGTCCAATTTTAACGTACGCGCCTTTTAACTCACCTAGCTCCTTGACGAATCGCATGGCCTCACGCTTTAAAGCGGCCTGATGGTGGGCATGCTGCTTGTCTTTGGGCAGTAATAAGCCAGATGCTTTAGATGAGAGTAAGCCTAGGCCGCCTCTTGCTCCAGCCGCACCAATCGCGAAACGCCGACGCAAACCACCTGTTTTGATTTTCTTCATTGGCCGATTGTACCGTCTTGAAGCAATGAAAAGATGAACAATCGATGGTTTTATAGCGTCGATAAACCTAAAAAAACTCATCCATGAGAGTCGTGTCCATAAGCCGACATTTTGATCCAAAAATGTCGGCTCTCCCCTGAAATACACTTAATTAGAGTGCGCCAACCTCGCACTATCTCCCACGCAAAATTGTAAATTCGACAAAAATACACTCTGGCTTATCGCACAACCCCTCAGTTAGCGACAAGCTGAACTTCAACTTTAAACACCGTATGACTGCCTAACGGGACAAATCATATGCTCATCCATGAGCGAACTGCTTCCACCAACAGGGCCATGCCTCCAGGCCCAAAGTTCTCCATGACACCTTTTTACCCAATTGAGATGCAGAAATTCTTGTTAGCAACGTTTACGCTTCATGCGACTGTCATCACTTTCAACAACACCGTCCTCAACCAACATCGTACCCATCATAAATCGCGTGCTGGTTCGCTTGTCTTCAGTAAGTGACTCAGGCTAATCCCCCGATATATGCACAAGTTAAATACCTCAAACTCTACACAATGGAGTCTACAAAACTTTACGACTGTCAGGCATTGGCGATTAGTTCATACAACTAAACTATAGTTCAGTTAGGTGACAAAATTAGATAAAAACGAGACTCACAGGGTCATTTAATAGATATTAGATACTTTTTCCGATCAAATTAATTGATAAAAAGAGCTCATCCTTGAGCAAAACTCGTCCTAACTTTCGAACCTCACGAATCGGTAAGTCCAAATGTCTTCCTGTGCAGCACAGCTCCGTTGTGCTGCTAAACTTTCTTTTCGGTCATACCGTCTAGGAAACAATTTGTACGAACCTAGAGAAAGCTTCTCCCTGACAGACATATTCTCGATGGTTGAGTTCAATCGTACGTCCGATGAGATTTCTGTATCACGCTTAACTCGCCCCCAAGACGTGTCTTTTTAAGTGGTCAGAAACCTCATGCCATGCAGTTTACAAATTTTGACAATTTACTGATATTGGATAATGGTTCAGGCTAACTAAACCTAGGTTCAGATGAGCTTAGAATTATTTATTCAATGCGCCTCTCAGTGACGCCTGATAAATGGAGCCCGCCAACACTCATGTCGAAATAGTTGACCGCAACGGCAATAAACTTAATCATATTGCTGCGCAGATCGCGTTGAACCGCAAAAATAAAATCGGGTGAAATATGTTTGTTGGTCATTACACAGCTAGTTTTATCGCAAAAGGCTTAGAGCCTCGCGCGTCGCTTGGCTTACTTTTCCTTGCAGCACAATTTTTAGATCTGATATTCTTTCCACTGGTCTTAGTCCACGCCGAGAGCCTAACGATGACGGTGAACGCGACCGCGTCAACGCACTTTAAGCTGCCTTACATGCCTTTCTCACACAGCCTCTGGTCAGCTTTATTTTGGAGTTGCTTGGTGTTTATCGTCAGCATAACGGCTCTTCGCTTGAGCAAAACCGTATCGCTACTATTAGGACTAGTGGTGCTGTCGCATTGGGCTGCGGATCTGCTGGTGCATACACCCGACCTCGCAGTGTGGAATATCTTTAGCGATAATGCGGTTAAGTGGGGGATCGGATTATGGAACCATGCCCTGCTAGCGTATTTTTTAGAGTGCGGCTTATTAATACTCGCCACGGTTTTCTATTTAAGGCGCACTCACGCGGTAAACCCCAAAGGCCGATACGTTATGGTTCTATATTTAATCGGCCTAGTTTTACTGCAGGCGTTTATCACCTTCGGTGGACACGTAGAGCTTAATAAAGTCACTTATGCTTGGCAGGCAATTGCTAGCTTCATTGCTTTAACTATTATCGCGATCATAGTAGATCGCTATCGAAGAGGTGGCCGAGAACGCCCAAAATTGACTCAAGATATTGTTTAAAAAAAGTAATATGTAGGCAATAGATTAGCTCAAATACATTCAACAATTCGGCGGCAACTGAACCAAAGTTCATACACGCCTGAACTCTCGTTTATTGACTAGTCAGTTGATAAGGATAAGAATAGCCAGAATGAATATATTAATAATCGATGACCACCGTATTTTTTCGGCCGGCCTCGAATTCCTGCTTGATGGTATTAGCGAAAATAACAGCATCACCACCGAGGTGAGTTGTGAAGACGTGCTTAAAAATAAAGATAGCATGATCGCGCCAGACTTGATTTTACTCGACTACAATCTTCGAAACACATACGGAGAACAAAGCCTAACGTTAATAAAAGATGCCTTTCCTGCCTCCATCGTGGTGATTATTTCGAGTGAGGAATCACACGGAATTATCCATTCAATGATTGAGGCTGGCGCTGCAGGGTACATACCAAAGTCCTCTGAGCCCAAACTGCTAGAACATGCTCTGAATTTGGTGCTGGCCGGCGGAGTATATCTGCCCCCACAAGCCTTTGATACATTGGGGCGACGCATTCAGACTTCTGGGGCAAAGTCACTGACTGAGCGACAAGAACAAGTACTCAGGGGTGCAGTGGCTGGTAAGACCAATAAGGTTATCGCCAACGAACTCGATATCGCCGAGGGCACGGTGAAATCTCACCTTTCTTCCGCCTACGAATGCATGGGCGTTAGTAACCGCACAGAAGCAGTGTTGGTAGCCGCCAAATTTGGGATTGGCAGCCCGCTTCCATCTTATCGCTAACCGAGAGAAATATAGTGGCCATGACAATAAACGTTCCCTCACAAGTCGACAATGATCGTGTTATGAACTCCATCTCATGTGAAGCGTCGACCGTCAACGGCAAACCGCGCACGATAATGCCGCTCGAAGAAGAAATATTATCGGCAAAAACTCAACCGGTTTTCGGCGTTGTCGTTTCGTTGTTCATTATTAGCCTACTAATATCTTACTTCGCCTACGACTCTATGCCTGTCTATGCATGGGCAAGTTGGTTTGCTGCGATGATGATGACCATTGTCGCGCGAATTGTCGTACAGAAACGGCTAACCGTCGACCAATCAATCTCGATACAAAAACGCATGAAATATGCTATCGCCTTGAATGCGGTGATTGGTATTGTTCAAGCCTCTTCATTTTTATTTTTCCCATCCTTCAGTTTTGCCGAGAAAATGATTCAAAGCATGATAATGCTGGGTCTAACTAATGGATCCATCAGTACCAACTCAGGCTATAAGCCACTATTTTTAGCCCATTCAATTCCAGTAATCACAGCATTGACATTGGCTTGGTCACTATCACCGCATAATGATGTGTCGATGATTAGCCAAATAGGAGTCGCCACTCTAAATTTAGTATATTTCGCGGTTCAATATGCAAACGCCTCGAACCACTTCAGGCTATTTAAGCAGTCGTATGAAATTAGAGAACAGCAAGCCTCGCTAAATGCTGAATTGAAGGAAAAGAATGGAAAGCTGGATGCCGCCCTAAGCTCAGCGGTGCAGGCAAGGCAAGAGGCCGACCAAGCAAACACATCCAAGACTCGATTTCTGGCCTCGGCAAGTCATGATTTACGCCAACCAACCCACGCGCTGTCTCTGCTCGCAGGGGTATTGTCGAATAGGCCGCTTGATGAGAAAAGTAAAGCCATTGCTAGCGATATTCACACGGCAAGCCAAAGCCTACAATCTTTGATGAGTGGTCTACTGGACATATCGAAGTTAGATGCAGGCTTAATGGAGCCGAAAATCGAAATAGTCGACCTTCATTGGTTAGTTAGCCGGGTGTGTTCCGAATTTGAAACCGACTGTAAGAATAAAGGGCTACGCCTGATTCTAAACAGCAGCAGTCGGGATGCCGTGACCCGTAGCGACCCGCAATTAACCGAACGAATTTTAAGTAACTTGATCTCTAATGCGGTTAAATATACTGATGAAGGCCGTATAGAGGTGATCTTAGAAGAGATTAATGACGAGTGGAAAGTCAGTATTAAAGATACCGGACATGGTATCAAGCAAGACGAACAAAAGCGAATCTTTGACGAATTTTATCAAATCGGCAATGACCATAGGGACCGATCAAATGGCTTGGGGCTTGGTCTGGCGATTGTAAAACGTTTGAGTGATGTGTTGGATGCTAATTTAGAGTTCGAATCCGAACTTGATGCAGGTTCTACCTTCTGGTTCAGCTTGCCAAAAGTAAATGAGAAAACTCAATCGCGTGAAGATCTTGACCAATTAAACGTGTTAACTGGCTTACATGTTTTATGTGTTGACGACGAAGCTGATATTCGCAATGCCCTCGCGCTTGCATTCGAAGTGCTTGGTTGCTCTTTTGATTTAGTTGAATGTACTCAAGCGGCGGTCGAAGCGGCAAAACACAAAAGGCCCGATATCGTACTCGCAGACTTTCGCCTAAAAGGTGACGACAATGGCATTAAAACGATAGACACGATTAGAGAAATTTACCCAGGCATCCCCTCCCTACTGGTTACAGGGGATACCTCTCCCGAACGTTTACAACACGCTAGTAAGGTTGGCATAGAGATGTTACACAAGCCCCTAACCATGGAAAAACTTGCGCAATCTGTTGGAGAAGCTGTAGCAAAACAACAATGATGGGAAAGCAAAAATTACTATGGGTAAAAACGGTTCTATCAAGAGTTCATCGCAAGCCAATGCAACCGAGACAGCCCTGCCATCGAAAGCCTGGCTAGCAAATGGCGTTGAACTATTATTTCAACGCCAGGGTCTTAATAAGCACGGTAAACCCTTCGATGTAGTGATAGTCGGTAGCGGCTACGGCGGTTCGATTGCCGCTGCTGAATTAAGTAAAGCGACACGGCTGGGCTTATCTATTTGCCTGCTGGAAAGGGGCCGAGAGTTTCTACCTGGCTCGTTCCCAAACTCGATGAATGAGGCACCAACGGAATTCAGAGCGACTTCTAGCGGCAAACCAATAGGAAACTTAGAAGGTTTGTACGATATCCGTATAAACAAAGATCTAAATATCATGCAAGCCAATGGATTAGGCGGCGGATCACTAATAAATGCCGGCGTTATGGCACGCGCTAATAATGACGTATTCGAAGGTTCACGCTGGCCCGCTGCAATTAACGCCAATAGCTTAGAGCAATACTATGACCAGGCCGAACTATTACTGGGTTCTAAAAACTTAGATAGCACAGGCGTCGCTCAAGACAACACAATCTTTGCACATCCAAATTTTCTCGGCACTGATGTCGGTCCGGCTAAATATCAATCGCTGAAGACGCTGGCTCAAGGGGCCACCTCGAAGCAAAAGACTTCGACACTAGGAAGCCTTAACAGCGAGTTTAAAAACGCCAACATCACGGTTAATATGAGTCAGGGGCAAAAGACCTCAGCGGGTATGGCACTTAATTTATGTAATCTTTGCGGCGACTGCGCATCGGGCTGCAACAACAATGCAAAGATCTCGCTAGACAAAAATTTATTAGTAGAAGCGGCTGGCAACGGCGTTGAAATTTTTACCGGCGCGACGGTACTCTCGCTGCTCCAGAACGACTCCGAAGGTTGGCAACTTGAAGTTGTCTATACCGATGCACAGTTACGCATGCGCCAATCTGAGGCAACGCTTAGTCTCGACACATCAAACATAATAATCAGCGCTGGCGCGTTGGGTTCAACAGAGATATTAAAGCGCTCTCAGACAATGCAACTTCCATTTTCGCATAGGCTTGGAACACAATTTTCGTCGAATGGCGACATGCTAGCGGTAGGCTTTGAACAAAATCAGCTTGCTAACGCCATTGCCGACCCAACTATTGCTCATTCTAAACGCAGCATAGGGCCGACCATTACCGGCATGATCGACTCGCGCAATCATACCGACGCAAGTCAGCGAATGGTAATTCAAGAAATGGCGGTACCGGCACCGGCAGCACATTTTTTTGGCGAACTTTACGCCACAGTAAATACTGCGCAAACTATTTGGAATTCGGATAAAAGCGCGCATCGAACCGGCTCCGACTTCGCAGACCCGGCCGCGCTGAACCAAAAAGCGCTAAACCACACATCATTGTACGCGGTTATGGGAGATGACGGCGCAAATGGCTCACTGGTGCTTGAAAATCCAGACTACCAAGATCATGAAGGCACTATTAAAGTGAAGTGGCCGCAACTGAAGGAGCACCCGCTTTTTGATCATCAAATAGACCGCTTGAAGAGTTTATCCGGCACCAGCAAAGGTGGCTCAAATACCGCGAAGCTTGGAGGCCGCATACTGCCCAACCCAGTATGGCAGTTACTAAAACCAGAACACATGAATATGATGAAGGTTGATCGTGGCGCCCCCTTAACGGTTCATCCATTAGGCGGTTGCCCGATGGGTGAGTCAGAAAAAGACGGCGCAACCAACCATCTGGGGCAAGTATTTAAGCCCAATAATTCGAACGATTCGACCGATGTCTACGCCGGACTCACGGTACTTGATGGAGCCATCATTCCCGAAGCCGTCGGCATTAACCCAGCGTTAACGATTTCGGCGATTTCTCTAAGGGCGATTCGAGAACAAATCCGGCTCGATTACTTCAGCACTTCAAAATCAATTCCAATGTCAACGACCGGTGATTCAACCACAGCTTGGTTTGATTCACGCACAAGCGATCAGCATGAAGTGCCAATAATACGTTCGTTGAAAACTCTTGAAGAGCTAGCAACGGACAAGCAAAAAAATACAGAAATTCAGATTACCGAGCGCCTAGTCGGCTTTAGCAAACTTGAGGACAATGCAGGAGAATGGCAAGACGTAGTAATCGAGCTAACGCTTTGGTCAAAGCCGATTGGCGTAAAATCATTGATTAATCAGGGCAGTGAAAACCAGTCTGGAAAAAGCTGTCTAATTGTTGATGATGCAAAGCAAGATCCTGTTAGTGGACAACCTTTAAGCAAGGTTCGACTTTATCACCGAAACGATTGGGACGACATTCGAAGCGGTAAAACTACAGTAGATAAGCACGAAATAGCGCTAGACAATGCGGCTCAATTCATCGGCCAAATCAACGGAACCCTAGACGTTTTTGTGCGCGCCGAATCGTACCCCCTGGCACATATCATCGAAAGTGGCTGGGGTTGGTTTCTGAACCGTGGGCTTAGAGATTTATATC
>JAFMHC010000155.1 GCA_017854775.1 Gammaproteobacteria bacterium
ATAACAAATTATAACAATTTGAGCCTTTTCAGGTTCCGAATATGTCATGCTAAACAAGCTTAACTTAGTGCCATTCTGGTCTGTCCCCCTTTTCCCATGCTGTCTATTGCGGGCAATCTTTATGGTCTCTCTGGGGAGTTTGGGCGCCTGTCGCTCGGGCCTTCTCATCAGAGGTGAACTTGCTTTTTTTTGCAGCTCTTATGTGCAAGATAAGCCACACTGGTAAACTCAAGCCGATGCCAATGTGTAACCACATTGCGATTTCTCGGTACAGGTCACTGGCTACGTAATACAATAAGTAGGCCGTAATGACTTGCAGGCCAATAACGGTGGTTAAGCCAATGCCGGTGTTACGCGAGCGTTGCGTACGCCAGCCTAAAAACAAATGGGCGCCCCAAAAAGCTCCGTACAGCACCATAATGCTGAAGGCGCTGATCGCGTGTATTTGCAGTGACGTAAATTGAGCTGGGTGTTTTTCGGGTCCATACTCGCCCTCCACCATCACCCAGGTGTTCAAGATAAAAAACAATCCTCCAGAAATGAAAGACACGGTAAGGAAAATCTGCAACAAACGTTTAGCAATATTAGGTACTTTTAAAGTAATCATGGCTCTTCTTTTAATTTGATGCTGACCATCGATCAGCGTTTTTATTATCTTAAAACGTTAATCCGTCACAATTAGAATAGCTCCATAACTCGCGAGGATGTCTTTAAGCTTGTCATTACTAACGGTATACAGCAGGCAGGCTAGCTTGGTGAGGCCGTCGGCCAACACACAACTAGGGGCAAACACCGAGTAGGTACGCGCGTCATTCTGCAAAGCACCATCTTTAGGGTTGACAATGTGGCTGGTCCCATCGTAATAATACGCACTGGTGGTGGCTATGGCCGGCGCGAGCATGTCTATTGGAGAAGTTGTGACTGTATCGCATGATTCTCTTTCAACTTGGATGTGTTTAACTCCCACAATTTGATTTAGCCAATGGGTAAACCGTAAGTCACCCCCAGCGTTAACGCAGGCCTCAATGCCCTCGGGCACAAGCTCTATGGCTTTATCCACAGCATAACCTTTGGCAATACCACCTAAATCAATCATCAAAGGTTTGCGCTTGATGAGCTGATCATTTGCGAGCGTCAGGTCTTGCCAACAGCCAAATTCATTTGTATTCATCTCTAGCGGCCCAGAGCCTTGATAAACAGCATCGTTATAACCGTTGCAGGGTAAGACCTTGGCTTGCATTAGGTTGGGTGCAATGCTCGGGTCGAAGTAACCGTCCGAGTCCGAATTTAGGTCACTGATAATAGAAAACAGTTCGATGTAATCTTGGCTTAGGCCAACGGGGCTATTAATAGCTTGCCTGTTTATCTGGCTTAATTTGCTTTGGCTGTCATGAAAGCTCATCTGCCTTTGAATGGTAGAAATGCGCTCAAACATACGAATTGACAGTGAGACTAGCTCAAAGTCACTTAAATCTGCTGCTAAGGACACCTCGACGTAGGTGCCCAACAGCGGTTTGCAACGATTAAGTTCGTTCATGCCTTCACGTAGCTTGAGACAACACTAATTCCCAGGTTTTTAGCAAACGATTCACGCCATCGGTTACGTGTGCACAGGATAATGTCGCGCCAGAAATGTTCTTGATGTCACGATCGAGCTTAAGCCGTTCAGACGCTGTTCTGCCGTGAAATTGTGCCCGCCATTTAGGGTGGCGAATTTCATGCCCGTAGCTTTCACGATAGGTCAGCACTTCAAGACCAATCACGCCGCCATTTTGGTTAATGGCGACGGCCATATCGATGTTTTCGTGCTTGCCAAGAATCTGATCGAGAATGAACCAATTACCTTTATCTGAAACCCAAGCGCGCAAAGAATTAGAGCGCACACGCACCTTTGATTCTTTAGCGATTTGTTTGCGTTGCGTGTCACTCAAGTCAATGGTACGCGCGTATAAGTTTTCTTCGGGCAAAAGAATCGCCTGCGCCTGCTCGAGGCTCAAAAATGTTTTCCCCCATGATTGACTCATTGGGAAAAACTGACCAGCGGTGATCGCCGCGCTGCCTGCGAAGATTCTTTTTATTGCTAGTCTACGGCTGGTGTTGGTTTGATTATTGTTTTTAGTTTTCAAAACGTGTTACTCCAGTTTGTGCATTTAAATAGCGTTTAGGTGATGGTCTGATGCGGCTTAAAATTCAAAGTCTCCCATTTCAAATTCATTACTGCCATTGTCCCGTCCAAACTCCCAACCGACAATAAAACCAATATGCCAACGCTCGTGATCACTCCAGTTGCGGCCATCAATATTATTCACGCCCGGTGCTCTACCCTGGCCTTCAAGTTGATACAAGGCACCGAACGTAGACCACCAACCTTGGGAGGCATAGTGAACCGTTGGTCCAAAGTAGTTGCTGCGCTGGTATTGGCTACCCACGCTAAAATTTAAATCGGACAAGCTAACGTTTGTGGTTTGTAATTCTGGGTTGAAACCGCCGCTTTCAAAAGGGTTTCGATAATCAGATTGATGGCGAAACTCAAGGCCAAGAAACCAGCCAGGGTTAACTCGATAGGCAACACCAGCCGCTAGATCCAACGCTAACTCTTCTTCTAGCCCACCAGGCGTTGAGCGGCGTTTGTGATGAATTTTAGGGCTGAATGCGATTGCGATAGTGGCATCTAAGTAATTCTTTTGTATGAACGCGCCTACCCAGATTGCATCTTGGTTGGTTGCCGCACCATCTAAGCTGTTATGTTGGCGGTTTTCATAGCCAAAGCCTAAGGACAGGCCAACTACATCTTTATATGGGCTTAATAAATTGTATTTCAGCCCCAAATCATAGCCACCGAAATGGGTGTCTTTGAATCGTGAGCCTAAGCCGCCTTGGGTTTCTACGTAAGGTTTTAAATCTTCATCGAGCACTTGGTAGTCGTGGCGAAATACCATGACTTTTCCGCCAAGGGTTAGACGGCTGGTTAAGCCGTATTCAACTTCTAAGCGCAAGTCATGAAAATCGTAGTCAGCCGATGCTTTACCTGTGCGAAATAGGTCGCTGAATTTAACTTCAAAGCTGCCTTTGGGGCGGGTATCCGAGCCTTTGGCGTAGAGCCACAAGGCTTCTTCGCTTTGCGCGCTGTTGGCGCACAGCAATAGCCCCGAAAAAACCATTGCAATACCGATTTTTAAATTATTCATCATTTTGCGGTAGATTATTCTTCTGCTTAAGTGAGTCGGTTGGGCTTGTGTTGCCAAATTCTTCGGCTATACAACCTTCAGGATACTTGGTAGTGACGTTAGAACTTGCCAAGCAACGAGTAAGGTGATGGCAGCTCAAGTCCACCAAGCTACATGTAGTAAGTTGCTCTAGGTGGCCACGTAGATGTTATCCACAGGTTGAAGTCTGTTGAATTAGCTATTTACAAGATAATGAGTCCACAGAGCGAGCTCATTTGTTCAAATTACTGACACATTGGTCCTTGGGATATTCGGGGCCTCCTTACAAAGAAGCCCCCCAACTCCCAATGACGTTCTAAGCCAGTACGCTCGGGATCAGTCGGCCATAGGGCAACGTCACTCCGCATGCTCTCGCGGCCGTGTAAAGCATGTCGCGTTGGTTGTAACCACTGCCAGCAGTTGAAATGCCGCGATTTACATAATTACCACCACCTGCGATTAGCATCGGTACATTTTCAGAGCTGTGTAAATCTGCGTGCCCCATATCGGTTACTTCAACTACCACAGTGCTGTCCAAAATTCCTTGAACCCGTAGCTGATCTATAACATACGCCGTTAGCGAACCTAGGTGCGCGCGCATCTCGACGTAGTACGGGTAATTGGCTTGACCATCACTGCCGCCGTGTATTGATTGGTGATAGGGCCCTGAGAAATTCAGTTCTGGAATACTAAATTCTGATTGATGGTTACCGAATGCGAGCGAACATGAGCTGGTTAGACCACAGGCTAAGGCGGCCACCAATATGTCTGCTTGCAACTTAGCTTGTTGGGTAAAGGTATTAAAGCTCAGTTCAAATTGAGTCGCATTGGGTTGGGCTGGGCAACTTCCGGGGGTGCCGGCTAAGTCATCTAAACGACGTCTTGTGTCGGAAATTGCATCTAGGTGTTGATCGAGCCTATCAATTTCATAATTGGCGAGCTTACTTTTTATGGCATTTGCAGCAGCAACATGGGCGTTGAGAATATCTGTCTTAGAATTACCGTCTGATGAAGAACCTCCCCCGAAGACCAAATTAAACGCATTAAACGGATTGTCTTGAAACGGTACCGTGGCGTTGCCTTCGCGCGTTAATGCGCCATGCCCATTACTGTGTACGCCTAGATTAAGATATCTGAACGGCATATTGGGGCCGAGCTCTTTGCCCATTGCTACATCGTAGGTATCGCCGTTCCACCCATCTGACAGAATTAACGGCATTGAGCCGTGACCACCACTAGGGTGGCTCATGTTTCGCAGAAAGTTACATTCAGTTTTAACCGGCTCGTACAAGCTCGACATTGGCCCCAAGGACATACTCGCGCCACTACCTGTTGGCGCCCAAAAGTCATGGATGCCGCCACCAGGAACGTAAATAGCAACGGATTTGTTCGGCGCCCCGCCGCTTTGTGCCTCTGCGTGTCTCGAGAACAACATGCCAGCAACCAATGGCGAGCTGCTAATCAAGGCTTTGGAGATGCCTGAGGCAGCAAATGTTTGTAATAAAGCTCTACGCCCTTTATCAATAGTATTTATTTTTTTCATTTCATTAACCTTTAAATTTTTTCGATGATGTTGCTAATTACACGACACTAGTTACGCGACCATGCTTTTCTATACCGAACTGCTTCGAGTGTGCTGAAGCGTTCGAACATAGCCCGCGGACTGGCGTCCATCATCGCTTTGGTTAAGTTTTCAATTTCGCAGGCATAGCCTTCTCTTTCTTGAACCGCAAGATTAGGGGCCTCCGGATTGCTGACGTCTATATTTTCATGTCCAACGCCGGTGATATAGCGAAACAATTGCTCAGACAGACACGATTGCGCCGATGATAGTGACGACACCATTTGAGCCAAGTCTTTTGATCCTGTAAAAACCTCTACTTCACTCGTATTGCTGTAGTCGATTGGGGCGAAAAGTTGCCCTGCGGCATCAATCGAGTTGCCATTCAAATCATTGAATCGTAGCCTACCGACCGTATCAAAGTCTTCCATCCCAAAACCCAGCGGGTTGATGTATTCAAGGTGACAACTCGAACACGGCGGCCCCTCCGTTAGTAGGTGGTTTTTCAGTCGATTGGTTGTGGTTGGGTTTTGCAATATGTCAGACAATTCTGCGAGCCTGGCTTCACGCTCAGCAAATGTACCGGCCGGTGGGTTGGGTAACTCGTCTTGGCATAACATTCTGCGACGTACGCGAACCGAACGAATAATTGGCGATGTCTCTACTGCTTCGCCCCAGCGTGCCATAAACCCACCACTTGCTAATATACCGCCACGATCTGCCGTGGTAACACGCCTCATCTGATCACCAAACACACCGGATATACCATAGTGTTGCGCGAGTGTTTGGTTGATGTAGCTAAAGTCGGCGTCATAAAGTGAACTAAAACTCTCGCTGCTATCCAACATGACGCTGGCAAAGTTTTCGCGAATTTCGTTTTTCATGTGCGGCACAAGTGCATCAAAGTCAGGCCAGACAGTTTCGTCTTTAGCCGCAATATCCAAATCATCAGTGCCCAACCAGCTACCCACAAAGTCACCCATAATGTCTTTCGCAACGGCCAATTCTGATAAGCGTGTAGCTTGACTTAAAATTTCCGAATCTGTACGAAGCAAGTCATTGCTAGCCGCGCTTAGTAGCGTTTGATCTGGCGTTGAGCCAGTGAAGGTGTAGGCTAAAAAAGTAGCCATTTCATAAGACGTTAGCTCGAATGCATCGCTATCAAGCTCAGCATTATTGGGGTTAGGCTCTCCAAGCTCGTGGCGGTATAGGAACTGCGGTGCTGACAGCATTGATTCCAATGCCATTGCAATACCCTCTTTCACATCGCCGTCAGTAAGACTCCCATCTGCCATTTCCACGTATGTTTCCAATTCCTCTGAATTAAGAGGTCTGCGGAAGATGCGTGGTGCAAGCTCATTGATAAGCGTATCAACACAGGCTTGATCCACGGTATTGCAACTTAATGCCGGTGAGAAATCTTGTGCTGCAGACCATTGAGCAATTTCTTCTGCAACAATGAGATAGTTGCTATACGAGGAAGAGACAATCGATGTATGAGTGTTATTAGCGAACAGCCCGATTTTATCGTCTTCTGATAAACCTTCCGCCGCATTAAAATTAACGCCCAACAGATCTTCAACACTGCGTTGATATTCCGAGCGAGTAAGAATCTTTAATTGACGAGCGCCATAGCTAATAGGCCTGTCCGCAGGGCAAGCAGTCACGCCTGGATCTGGATTACCGTCATCCCAGAAGGTTTCAATATAGGCCGAAACATCATCGGCACAGTCTTGGTCACACGCACCTGGGGTGCCGAGTGGCATAAACTCAGCAATAAATGCAGACATCTCTCGTAGGTCACGCCTGACGTTAACAGCCGGAAAGTTACCAACGCCCTCACCTGCCGCACCGTGACACGAAGCGCATTGTTGCTGGTAGATATTTTGGCCGGCAACGACATCACCTATAGGGCCACCCGGGTCTGGATCAGTCTCTGTTACAACAACGCGTGCGACGTTAGACGGTACGGAAGGAATACTGTCATTGATCGCTATTACTTTGTAATCGTACTCGCCGATATCAGTGAGGCTTTCTGCGTAAGTAGAGAAATCCTGTAGCACACTCGCAACTGTGCGCCACAAACCGCTAGCTGTTTTTCGACGGACAATAAAGCCGCTCTCATTGTTGCTATTGTCTTGCCAATTGAGCACTGAATTTGCCGACGTTTGATTGTATTCAGCGTTCAGGTCACTCGGCCCAGCTGGCTTGGTAGCCATTGCTATAGGTAATACGGCCACATCAGTATTTGCCACATAGTGCAGGCTGAAATAGACAGGTACAACCTCACCAATGGATTGGAGGCTTGCCAGTGTTCTTAGCACCTCGATGCCGCTAGCAAAGTCGAAGCTTTTACTGTCTACCAGTATTGGCTTGACTGTCGAAACCAAAAGGGTGGTCGCTGACGTTTTAGTGATAATAACGTCGGCCTCAATATCTTGGCTAACGCCATGAATTGTTATGTTACCTGAAAGCGTTTGGTTAACGCTCGTCTCCATTGGCATGGATGACAGAGAGGCAGTATCTAGTGCGACCGTCACATACGCTGTGGGTAACATTTCAGTTTCAAAAACGAAATTACGCATGCGCTCGTTTCGAGTAGCGATGCTTGTCTCAAGGTCATTCAAATCAACCGATAGAACAGCGTCACCCGAGTCACTTATGCTGCCGTTTAATGCGTTACTACCATCAGTTCCCTGAGTAAATGTATTGACCTCAGAGTTATGGTCATTTTTTGTCGATACATATTGAATGTTTGATTGAGCACCATCAAGTGTCCATAACACGCCTAGTTGATCTATTGGAGGTGTCGTGGATTCACATGCATCACCGTTAATCGTTACCGACGCTTGTGCAGGAGTATTATCTACTCCCTTTGCGCCGATAAAACCGAAAGTGACTGCTTGATTTGCGGCGACATCTACAGCATGAGATGGTCCTGTAGCGCTGCAAGAGCTGGCATTGCAATCAAAGACCGCGTTCCAACCCTGCACAAAAGAGCTGCCATCGTCCCAAGCCCAAGAGGCCTCCCAGTTATTTACTGGAGTTGATGACTCATTAGTGATCGAAACCGAAGCTTGAAACCCGGTATTCCACTCGTTATCGATCTCATATTGACATGTCGCGGCCCATAAGACTTGGCTAAACAACAGTGCAACCAGAGTAATAGCTGGCTTTATCAAAAATTTAAACATGGCTTGAACCTTCACATTAGCCACTGACAAGCGGTCTAACGCTTGCGAGGGTAATGACATAGTATTTAGTTTCTTCATTGTAATGTCTCCCTATTGCGCTTCTTGAGTATTGAAAAGCAGCGTAAAATTAACTGGCACTGTGTAACTGATCATTGCTAGATTAGCTATATTTCTCAGCGCATCGACGCCTCCTGTTAGATCATAGTCTCCAGCTTTTATTAAGATCGGCGATACATTTCGTACCATAATTTGAGAGTCTGAGATTTTTGTTATCGCCACCTGCGTATCAACTGCAGCACTGACGCCGTGAAGATTCAAAGTAGCTGAAACACTATCTGTTCGAGTGCTTCCGATACCTTGTGTAGACAAGCTTGCTAAATTCACTGGCAAGCTTACAAGCGCGTCGCTAAATGTCTCCACCTCAAACAAGAGGTCTCGCACCCGTTGATTTCTAACACTTATCCCAGTTTCGACGCTACCAAGGTTAATCCCTAAGCTAGCTTCGCCACTACTGGTAATCGAACCGTACAAATTCGTAAACTGATGCGTTTCGACAACATGTGTTTGTTTGGTTGAAACAAAATAAAGTGAAGAGTTTTCCGAGTCTAGGATATAGACGTTGGACTCTGCGGCTTCATCCGTTGCGACAATCGTGGTGAATACTTCGGTAGAATCTAGCTGACCATCATTGACCGTAAGTGACACAGAGTAGCTTCCCTCAAGATCAAAAGTGCGCGTAACGACAGCATCAGTTGATATGTCTCCATTACCAAAATTCCAGAGATAGTTCAGTGCGTCATTCTCAAGATCACTAGAACCATTAGCATTAAAAGTAACGCTTAATGGGATATTACCTTGAGTAGGATTTGCACTTATGTCTGCAACTGGTGGTTGGTTGATTGGTATTGTTTGTGAACAGATGCCACCTAGCTGCGGAATTTCAGCGCTGGCTCCTTGAGCTCCCTTGCTACCGTTAAAACCGAAGGTAGTAGAGGAATTTGCAGAAATCGTGCTGTTATGAGACACGCTTTTTGCGATATAAGGATTCATGCCCGTCAGCTCGGCATTCCATGTCTGAGGGACTGTAGAACCGTCGGTATACGACCATGACACTGACCATTCATCTATGTCTTGAGATGTATCATTTAGTATCGTTACTTCAGCCGTGAAGCCGGAATTCCATTGGTTAACTATGTTGTATTCGCAAGATGCTGCAAAAATGACTTGAGAGGTAGTTAGAGCGATAACAAAAACCAAGGGACGAATTAGTATATTTTTACCCATTATGGTACCTATTTATTATTCTGGTTCAGGCTTCAGCCTCATTTCATCTAGACTTTGGCCTAATATTTAGCGTGAATTATTTAGACTTTGGCCTGATCGCCAGTCTAAAAGTCGTTTTTCGTTGTTACTGTAAATTAAGGTTTGGGGCTAACCTGACAAACCGCTAATCCTCTTGCCGATAGAGTTGGCATCTCTTCCAATACAAGTACTGATATAGAGCTAACTTGTATAACAAAACTAAATGTAAACGTTTTCATTTAAATGCCAATTTCTTAATCGGTGCTCCTCTCATCAGCATAAATACTAGACATAAGTCATTTATAAAGCAAGAGAAAAACTAGAATGATTGTCAAATAAGTCGCCTTATTTCTACCGTTTATACTTATAAACAATTGTTTATATGTACTTTATATAGAAATCTCCCTTTTAGAAGCAACTTGCATTGTCAATCCAAATGTAATCGTTTTCATTCGAATCTCAGCTTCACATACCGTATTCCTATTGCCTCAAGATTTTCTAGACATTAGAAAATTATTAGGCAAGAGAACAATCAGAATTAATACTAAATACATATTTTCATTCAAACCTCTTATACTATAAGCCATTGTTTATAATAGTTTAATTTGAATTTCAGCTATAATTTTCTCTTCCCGATGCCATTCTCGCGCAATACAATAATTTCGCTCGGGACAGCTTGAATGAATACGTTAATGTGCAAAACTCTACGCAAACGGATCGCGGTTTTGGAGTTTTTTGGAGAACAAAACAGCAAGTACGAGGAAACACACTTCAAATCTTGTAGATGACGCAATAAAATGGAAATCAATCACTTCAAGAAAATTTCATTGGAGTCAAGAATGAATCCATCGCATGTCGCCCAATCTTGAGGATAAATGCACGGGGTATTTTCGGTATCCGCTCCTACGTAACCCTACCTCCTGCATCCTGCATCCCTGCCGAATAGCGTTAACAGGGGTGCGAAATCCGGTTGAGCAATCAATTAGATTTACAACAGGGTTTTTGAAAAACAGACGAAAAGTCTATTACTTTAGTTGTAATTCAAAAACTCAGTGGAGAAAGAGTGTCAGGTCTAATCTTGCGCTTAATTATTGCAACCGGATATGGTGCAGTAGGCGTTATGCCCTTTG
>JAFMHC010000380.1 GCA_017854775.1 Gammaproteobacteria bacterium
AACAACGTAGATGTGCGCTTAAAGCCTTACCCTACGGGGCTTTCAAGCGGATCCACACTCGGCGTTATTGTTTTTTGACGTGACCAGTCATGCCTACAAAACAATGCCTTGATTGTGAATCAGCTTGAAGGCCAGAGGTCATTTAGACTTGATCAGAGTCTCCATAAGGACACTCTCAGTTTATTAATGCGACTAGTATAAAAGTTCGGTGAGTTCTTGAATCAGTGCAGCTTTCTCGCTTTCTAAATGGTAAATAGCGTAGGCCTTGCGTTTGAAAACGGGTGTGTTAGGTACGTAAAACAACTCGCCCCTATTAATTGAATCCTGTACTGCCGGTTCGGCTAAGTAGGCGAAGCCCTTCGCTCGTTTAATGTGTTCATGCGCGATACGACCAAGGCCAGTGGTCATTTTACTACTTTTTACTTCAGGGAATTCAGCGGCAAATTGCACTGCGTAATTTAGCCCCCAATCTACGTGCATAAAATCATCGGCCCAATTGTCGGGCAGTTGGGGCACTGGTTCGCTGCTAACCATTCTCAGTTTGATGGTCTTGATTTGTTGCGAACCAACATTAACACCCTGCGGCGCATCATATAAAAATGCCACATCGATGGTGCCGTCCATAACGCGGGAGAATAAGGTTTCGGCACCAAAAATATCAGCCGATATGGCCAGTCTTGGATGCAACACAGAAATGTCGTAGAGCCAATTCTGTAGAGTGATGTCCCAAAGTCCAGAAAGCCCTCCGAACACCAATGTCTTACGTACCCCCTTGGGGACCGCAATCTCTTGCTTCGCGCGTGCCCACAGGGTCATCATACTTTTGGCATGAGTAATTAAAGCGTCGCCACTAGGCGACAAGCGTATATTGCCGCGCTCACGCACAAATAGCTCAACACCGAGTTGGTCTTCTAAGGTCTTGATTCGCGCACTTACGGTCGACTGAGAGACAAATAGTGTCTCCGCCGCGTTACCAAAATGTCGAGTCTTAGCGACTTCTAGAAAGGTCTTAAGGGCGTTTATGTCCATCAGCAGGGTCTACTTCTCGAAGGGTTATCGGCAATCGATAAATACAATCGACTTACACAAAATTATTCCTTTTACATATTAGCAAATAAAGAAAATAATGTGCAGGTCATCAGTAGAGCAGTCCTTAGGCGCTAGCAAGTAACGAAAGGCGCTAGCAAGTAACGAAAGGCGCTAGCAAGTAACGAAAGGCGCTGGCAAGTAACAGCGTTAGTGTTTAATTACTGCTCACTGGTGATCACCGTAATTGTAAACCTAGTTATGATCCGATAAAAAAGAAGAGGCAAAATGGTCAAAGCTCAAATACAAGAGAGCATAAACATCATTAATCATAATGATATAACTGATGCCATGGCTGTTTTTGCGAAACCATCAGCAACGGCAACGTTGGTAGAGGATAGGCTGGTAGAGGAAAATTTCTTAGCAGAGAACTCAGTTGTCGTGAAGTCCATACTGAAGCCGACGCGGTTAGTCAGTTGTTTAGACGATATTGAGGTTTTCTTGATACCTGCTTATTACCAAACTGACGACTAGCTTAACCCGAGGGCACCTGAACTTGCCAAATAGCTTGCCAATTGCTCCTGCATCGGTCTAATAAGTTGCCTCCCTGCAACGATCGCTTTTAGCCGCGTTTTCCGTCTCAATTGGAGACATTCCAATCTATTTTGATTTCGCCCCTGACTTACGCTGAGGCCTCTCTAAATCAGGTCCGACATATTTACTGAAACGGCCAATGATAAAGCCAATATACAATGCGCTAAATATCAATACTGCTCGGCGCGTGTGAATTTCAAACGAGAACAGCACTACCTCTACTTCTGTCGCATTCTGGATCGAAAATATAATCACAAAAGCCAGTAGTAGAACTACGATTACGATTTTTGTCTTCATGCTGTTACCTGCCTAGCCTGATGTATTTCACAATTAGAGTTTTTACTAGCATAGCAAAAATAACGTGCTTTACTATTCCTTGTTTTAGCAAAAGGGTTTTAGCAAAAGCGTTCGCCTTGCCAACAACTTATACCAGATCGCAGCATAACTCAGAGACCAATCAGTGTTTAGCGAATTTGAGCTAGGAGCGATGCCTTCGAATGTACTTGAGCGTCAAACTAAAAACAGCGTTGCTAGCCCTAAGAAGCTCATAAAACCGATAATGTCAGTAACCGTGGTGAGCACTACCGAGCCGGATAATGCTGGGTCGAGATTTAACCGGTCAAGCGCCAGTGGTATCAACATGCCAGCGAATGCCGCCGCTATCAGGTTAACTAAAATAGCCGCGGCGATTATTATGCCAAGTGCCTGATTGCCGAACCATGCGTAGGCCACCAGCCCGACGACTGTGGCCCAAAGGATCCCGTTTAAAACACCGACGCCAAGTTCTTTGACTAATAGTGTGCGTGTGTTGCTTTCATTGAGTTTGTCTAATGCAAGACCACGGATGACAATCGTGAGTGTTTGGCTGCCTGCAATTCCG
>JAFMHC010000156.1 GCA_017854775.1 Gammaproteobacteria bacterium
AGATTTCTGGATACTACCAGTCAGCTTACGCAGTGCTTGCGACAGCAAACGCGCTGCTAATTTTTGTTGAACTCTTGATTCGTCAGTTAGATCAAACTAATGAAAAATAATTTATAAGACTATGTTTATATTGGAAATTATTGAGGTCAATGACGATTAAAAATAACGGCTCCTATTTGACAGTGTCATTTGGAAAGAAATTATACCTGTTATTAAAAACAGTGCAAATATTTAATTCGTATAATGTGCACATGAAAATAAGTCCATACATATTATTGAGAATTTTCATATGGTTATTGAAGTAACAACCCTTAAATGCCACTCATTAATTTAGTAAATACGGACAGCTGATGGCGCTGCATTACACTTTTGACGCATATAATACGACTCTTCAGACGCTAGCTCAAAACTGTTTGGAGTACTATAGAAGTGTAATATTACTCGTTACGTATTACAGTACACTTCATTTACCACCCGTGATTCGAAATTGAAACGCACTAGTTATAAGGGTTCAAGTCAATTCAAGGCTTTTGAAGTTTGCCTAACGAGTTTACTGAGGTTACAAATTTCCGACTAAAGCAACTCAGAAGCTGGAACTTCTCATACGAGGCGCGGTACTGCCGAGTTAACTCTGGAAACCGGAATGTTTCGAGCATAATCTTTTGGTAGGTACATATAAACGACATCGATATCCGCCTGAAATAATTAGCTATGCAGTTTGGTTGTATTTCCCTTTTAATCTAAGCCATCGTCGGAATGCCGAACCATTCGTTGAAGATTTTCTTGCTCAACGCGACATTATTGTCAGTCGTGAGTCGATCCGTTTATGGCGTAATCAATTTGGTCCTAAATTTGCTCGGCGGCTCCGAAGAAAAACAATAACTTCGGTGATACACTTTATTTAGAAAACGTCTTCGCCAAAATAAAAGCTATCCAATACTATTTGTAGTGAGCCGTAAACAAGACAGTGATGGTGTCGCGATTAAGCGCTTCTTCGAGCTGTTGTTGAAAAGTAATGGCGGAATTCCGCTATAGCTCATGAACGACAAGCTGCAGGGTTTTAAGGTGGAACAGAGATAGTTGATGCCTGATGTTATTCATGACACGTCGCAATACGCGAACAATCGCGTGGAGCTGTCACATCAACCAACTCGAGTTTAAGAGCGTGGGATGAGTAAGTTTAAACCAGTAGGCTAGGCTCAAAGACTCCTGGGTGCTCACGCGAAGATTTACACTCTATTCAATCTCGGCCGGATCTGATTTCTGCGGAGAATTATAGAAATTTCACGAGAGATGCGTTCTTTTTCGGGTATAGAAGTTAACTTTGTATTACTTCAATTGGAAAAATACAGGAATACTTATTGATGCATCTTTCAACATCTAGGAGTCGTGTTCTTGCACTTACCATCATGAAAACTTCGCACACATCTAACTATTTTCTGAACAGGGAATTCACTCGAACATGGTTTAACAAAATCATGTATTTGAGGTTTTTTGAATTCAAAGATAATTAGTGGATTACTAGGAACTTTTCTCTTCAAAAAAACTGATGATCATGTGCAATTAAGTCTGGACGAGCAAAGATTTTTTCAAGCAACCAATCTGAAGAAACAAAGCCGACCTACCCAATCGGACAAGCCATCTCACGTTCTTTGAGTGAGGTGAGCTTTGATGAGGAGTACTCGATATACGTTTCTTGGATAACGAGAACTGAAATCTAAGAGCTAATTCTTTGACAGGCACACTCCAACTTCAGTTTCGCAAGCCCAATTGAATGGGTTCACGCACTAGTATCAGAACCAAACCACCAAACACCCCCTAAATGAGGGTCGTCAGTTTTGTATTTTAAAATCTAAAGGTTATTACTTTCTGATTTAGATCAAAAACAGCTCGCCGGAGTTGCTCTACTATTTTTACTTGTCTAATTGCGTTTCGGAGAATGTATTGTGAAAGTAGGTCGTGGAAGGTTGCTGGGTGCATATCGTCAGATGCGCACCAATCGAGAGTTCGAGCAAGACTTATATAAGCAATTTTCAACCGTTGAGACCTCTGACTTTTGTCATTTGTATGCCGGTGGACGAACATCGGCCGTTACGATTTATCAACAATTGGCTGGAGCCGATCACATTGGTAGCACGCCTGTGGCCATGGCGGCTGCATTGCCAAAGGCTGCGATAATCAAATCTACCCAACCCGCCCTTCTCGGTATTTCACTAATGATTGACAAAGCCGTTGTTGGTGATGATGACATGGTTATTTCCTGCATGCCGCCGTTGTCACATTCTTATGGCCATCGTGCAATTGATGGCCCGATGGCGGCACGATTCGTGACAGACATTAGGCGCTTATTACCGCAACCCAGCCAGCTCGCAACGTCCAAATTCAAACAATAAAATCATGACAATATTAGTACTCAACAGCGGCGGCTCCTCGCTAAAGGCAGCATTATTCGACGAGCAAGTTCTCGAGCGGCTGCTCGATGTGCGAGTTAATGAAATTGGTGGGCCGAACACCTTTCTTTGTCTAGATACGCATTCGTCTAGGGTATCAGCGAAGGATCACGGTCAGGCCTTAGGTCTAATCTTCGACGCTATATCTACTGCCGATCATACGCTCAAAAAAATTACTGCCGTTGGACATAGAGTAGTACACGGTGGTGAGGTTCTTACCGAACCCACCGTTATCAATGATGAGGTAGAACAGATTATTGACTGCATGACTGAGTTGGCGCCGTTGCACAATCAAGCCTGCTTGGCTGGCATTCGCGCGGCGCGAAAAATGCTTGCGCACAGCGCACATGTAGCGATTTTTGATACTGGGTTTCACTCTACCCTACCGACACGAGCCAAGCTTTACGCACTTCCAGAGCAGCTGAGTTCCAAATATAAATTTCGGCGCTTTGGCTTTCATGGCATTAGCCATGAATATGTGTCGCACCTCGCCGCCAAGACGCTTAAGAAGCCGATTAGACAACTCCGGATTATTTCATGCCACCTTGGCAATGGTTGTAGTGTAACAGCCGTCGACGGCGGACGTAGCGTCGAAACTAGCATGGGTATGACGCCACTCGAGGGTTTAGTAATGGGTAGTCGATGTGGTGACCTTGACCCTGGCGTAATTATAAAATTAATGCGTGATCATGTCGATTCGGCTAATGAACTTGATATCTTGCTTAATCGCAAATCAGGTCTATTTGGGATGACCGGATGCAGTGATATGCGCGAGATTGAAGAACGCGCTGCAAAGGGCGACGAATCCTGTCGCCGCGCAATTCAAGTTTTCACTCATCGCGCGCGTAAATACGTCGGCGCTTACGCCGCGGCAATGGGCGGCGTTGACGCAATCCTATTCACCGGTGGTATTGGAGAAAATAGCGCCCTTATCCGTCATCGAATAGCGCAACGATTTGACTTTTTGGGGGCAACGCTTGATGAAGATAAAAATCGTGATGCCGTCGTTAATCTAGAATCGCCAGTAGCCGATATTTCCGATACAAGCAGTCTCGCAAAAATCTTTGTAATTGCAAGCAATGAAGAAAAAGCGATCGCTAGATCAACCGCACAAGCACTGACCAGAACTACAAAAACATTGCAGCTGCCGCAAATTCCGATCGCCGTTTCAGCTAGGCACGTACACCTGAACGACGCGACACTTGAAGCACTGTTTGGTACTGGCTACACACTCAAAGTCAATAAGCCATTATCACAACCTCATCAATTTTCTGCACAAGAGACGGTCACCATTGTTGGCCCGGGGAATCAAATTGACGATGTTCGTATATTAGGCCCAACAAGGTCTAAAAATCAGATCGAAATTTCTCGCAGCGATGAATTTTTTCTGGGTGTGGACGCGCCAGTAAGAGCCTCTGGCGACACCGATAATACACCCGGCATTACATTGCTTGGGCCGGCCGGAAAAGTCACTTTGAGAAATGGCGTTATCTGCGCACTTCGTCATATCCATATGCACCCTGATGACGCCCTAATATATCACGTTAAGGACGGCGACTTGGTTAACGTGGCTGTTGACAGCAGTGAGCGAGATTTGATCTTCGGTGATGTTTTGATCCGGGTGAATGATCAATTCAGATTAGAAATGCACATCGATACGGATGAGGCCAACGCGGCAGGCTTGAAACAATATGCCAAAGCAACACTAGCTCGAACCGAGCATAGTGCTCAAATCGCGTCAAACGAAATTATTCGCTGAGCGCTTGATTAACAAAAAACTATCTAAAGAGGTTACAAAATGACAAAGACAATAGGTATTGATTTAGGCACAACCAACTCCTGCGTAGCGGTAATGGAGGGTGGTACGGCAAAGGTAATTGAGAATAGCGAGGGTGCCCGAACAACACCTTCTATATTGGCGTATACACCCGATGGTGAAGTATTGGTTGGACAACCGGCAAAGCGACAAGCGGTGACCAACCCACTAAATACCTTATACGCCATCAAACGTCTTATTGGCCGTAAATTCGATGACGAGACAGTGCAAAAAGATATTGGCCTAGTACCGTACAAAATTGTTAAAGCCAAAAACGGAGATGCTTGGGTCGAAGTCAACGGCAAGCAATTGGCACCGCCCGAAATTTCCGCGAAAATATTGCAAAAACTAAAGCAAACAGCCGAGGAGTATCTTGGTGGAACTGTTACCGATGCGGTTATCACTGTACCTGCGTATTTTAACGACGCGCAACGTCAATCAACCAAAGATGCCGGTAGAATCGCGGGGCTAAATGTTAAGCGTATTATAAATGAGCCTACCGCTGCAGCGCTCGCCTACGGAGTTGATAAGCAGCGAGGTGATCAAAAAATAGCGGTCTATGACTTGGGTGGCGGCACATTCGACATATCCATCATTGAAATTGCCGAGCTCGATGGAGAGCAACAGTTTGATGTTCTGGCGACCAATGGTGATACATTTCTGGGCGGTGAAGACTTTGATGTGTGTTTGATGAATTACCTAGCTGATGAGTTTAAACGTTCTGATGGCTTAGATCTGCGCAATGATCCATTGGCCATGCAACGTCTTAAGGAAGCCGCAGAGAAGGCAAAAATTGAACTATCGTCAGCTCAACATACCGATATTAATTTGCCGTATGTAACGGCTGACGCGACGGGCCCAAAGCACTTAGTCGTTAAGCTTACTCGCGCAAAACTAGAGTCTCTGGTTGAGCCACTAATCAAACGGACAATCGAGCCATGTAAAATCGCGCTAAAAGACGCCGGTTTAAAAGCCAGCGATATAGATGAGGTTATATTGGTCGGTGGTCAAACTCGCATGCCTAAGGTTCAGGAAAAAGTTCAATCGATCTTTGCCACGGAACCGCGTAAGGATGTGAATCCGGATGAGGCTGTGGCGGTAGGTGCAGCGATTCAGGCAGCGGTATTGAGTGGCGAGAAAGAAGATGTATTACTGCTCGATGTCACGCCTTTATCACTTGGAATCGAAACGATGGGAGGCATAATGACCAAGCTGATCGAAAAAAATACTACCATCCCGGTCAAGGCCTCAGAAACATTTTCCACCGCTGAAGACAATCAATCGGCTGTCACAGTGCATGTGGTGCAAGGCGAACGAGAAAAAGCATCAGACAACAAGTCTTTAGGACAATTTAACCTCGAGGGTATTCCAGCCGCTGCGCGCGGAACGCCGCAAATTGAGGTTAGCTTCGATATTGATGCCAACGGCATTCTCAATGTCTCGGCGAAAGACAAAGCATCAGGTAAAAAGCAGTCAATCGTCATCAAGGCATCGAGCGGGTTATCCGATGCTGAAGTCGCGAGCATGATTAAAGATGCTGAAGAAAACTCAGATAACGATCGCCTCTTTCGTGAGCTTGTTGGCTCTCGCAATAAAGCTGACTCGCTGATTCATAGCTCTCGCAACTTGATAACGGATTCGGAAAATGAGGTTAGCACAGATGAAACATCTAACATCGAATCGCTGGCTAGTGAGCTAGAAGAGCTAATCAAAGGAACTGACAAGGCCAGTATCGATACAAAAATTGTCGAATTAGAAGCCGCGTGTGCAGACATTTCGGCCAAGTCTAAACCCGAACAAGCTGCAAGCGACTCCACCGCAAGTGCGGGTGAAGATGAGATTCTGGATGCTGAATTTGAAGATGTCGAGAAGTGAGGAATGTAACGAAAACTAAAACGTTAATTCACACAAGAAATGAGGTTTGTATCTATAAATGGTAACAAACCTCATCAGCAAAAACATGAATCACGCTGTTAAACACACTAAATGGTGACGTATGAGAATGGAAAAATTAACCAGCAAATTTCAAATCGCAATTGCTGATGCACAGAGCTTGGCCTTAAGTTTAGACAATCAATTTATCGAGCCTGAGCACGTAATGCTTGCCCTGTTAAATCAGGACGCTGGTTCTATTCGCCCGTTACTTGCAAAGGCAGGTGCCAACATAAACGTATTACGCTCTCAGTTAGGCGAAGCGCTCGACAGCTTGCCTAAAGTCTCTGGGGATGATGGCGATGTGCATATTTCCAACGCGCTAAATAAGCTCTTTAACCAGACTGAAAAACTGGCACACAAACGCAATGACAAGTTCGTTTCAAGTGACCTATTTCTATTAGCGCTAACAGACGATAAAGGCCGTCTAGGGGAAATACTAAAAGAGTCTGGCGTTAACAAAACGGCGATCGAAAATGCCATTGTCGAGATTCGTGGCGGCCAAAGCATCGATGATGAAAATGCTGAAGAACAAATGCAAGCCTTGGAAAAATACACCATAGATTTAACCGAACGAGCCGAACAAGGCAAGCTTGATCCGGTGATCGGCCGAGACGATGAAATTCGCAGAATCATGCAGGTTTTACAACGTCGAACTAAGAACAACCCAGTGCTGATCGGCGAGCCAGGGGTCGGTAAAACGGCCATCATTGAAGGCTTAGCACAACGTATTATCAACGATGAGGTACCCGATGGTCTTAAAGGTAAACGGTTGTTGTCACTCGATCTAGCCGGCTTGATTGCCGGTGCTAAGTATCGAGGTGAATTTGAGGAACGACTAAAAGCAGTGCTTAACGATGTGACCAAGCAAGAAGGGGAAATCATTTTATTCATTGATGAAATTCATACTATGGTTGGTGCCGGTAAGGCCGAAGGCGCAATGGATGCCGGCAATATGCTCAAGCCTGCACTCGCTCGTGGCGAACTACATTGCGTAGGCGCCACCACCTTGAACGAATATAGACAATATATTGAGAAAGATGCGGCCCTCGAAAGGCGTTTTCAAAAGGTCTTGGTTGAGGAACCGAGCACCGAGGATACGATCGCGATATTGCGCGGTTTGAAAGAGAAATACGAACTTCATCACGGTGTTGATATTACTGACTCAGCTATTGTTGCGGCGACCACATTATCTCAACGTTACATCACTGATCGCCAGTTGCCTGACAAGGCGATAGACTTGATTGACGAGGCGGCAGCTCGCGTGCGAATTGAAATTGATTCAATGCCGGAATCAATGGACAAAATGTCGCGCCGTCTGATCCAACTTAAAATTGAGCGTGAAGCTCTGAAGAAAGAGTCAGACAAAGCGTCCCTGAAACGACTGGATATTTTAGAACAAGAAATCAACGAGCTCGAAACCGAGTTCTCCGGCTTAGAAGAAATTTGGAAGTCAGAAAAAGCATCGTTGCAAGGTGCTACGCATATTAGAGAAGAGCTTGAGCGTGCTCGACTAGAGTTGGACGCGGCGCATCGCGCTGGCGATCTCGGTCGAATGTCTGAACTTCAATACGGGCAAATTCCAGAGTTAGAGCAGCGCTTACATGAGGCATCACAATCTGAGGACAAAGAGCTAACCTTGCTCAGAAACAATGTTACCGATGAGGAGATTGCTGACATTGTGTCGCGTTGGACTGGCATTCCCGTGTCTAAGATGCTCGAAGGCGAGCGAGAAAAGCTACTTGTAATGGAAGATTCATTACATAAGCGAGTCATTGGTCAAGATGAAGCAATTACGGCAGTTTCAGACGCGATTAGAAGCTCACGCGCTGGCTTGTCTGACCCATCAAGGCCGAATGGCTCATTTCTATTCTTAGGCCCCACAGGAGTAGGAAAAACAGAGCTATCCAAAGCGCTTGCAGACTTTTTATTCGACACAGATGACGCCATGGTGCGCATCGATATGTCCGAATTTATGGAGAAGCATTCTGTCGCCCGCCTAATCGGTGCTCCCCCAGGCTATGTTGGCTATGAAGAAGGTGGCTATTTAACTGAAGCCATTCGTCGTCGCCCTTACTCAGTGATCTTGCTTGATGAGGTTGAAAAGGCACACCCCGATGTATTCAATGTCTTACTGCAAGTTCTTGATGACGGCCGCTTAACGGATGGCCAAGGCCGCACTGTCGATTTTAGCAATACCGTTATTGTCATGACCTCCAATCTGGGTAGCCACCTAATTCAAGAAATGGTCGGTCAAGATTACGACGATATGAAAGACAAAGTAATGGAGGTTGTTGGTCAGCACTTCAGGCCTGAGTTTATTAACCGGTTAGACGAGATTGTGGTTTTTCACTCTCTGAATAAGTCGCAGATAAAAGAAATCGCGAAAATACAATTGCAATACCTCAGCAAACGGCTGCTCGAGAAAGACCTATTAATAACGTTTTCTGATGCGCTGCTAGAATTGATTGGTGAATTTGGCTTTGACCCCGTTTATGGCGCAAGGCCACTAAAACGCACGATTAAAACCAAAGTCGAAAAAGCCATGGCTAAAGAAATATTGGCGGGTAACTTTGAACCAGGGCAAACCATTAACGTTGATGTAATTGATGGCGAAGTCCGCTTCGATGCCTCTGAGTCACAAGCAACGCAAGAGTGATGTCGACGATGAAATACAAAGACTATTATAAAATTTTAGGAATTGACCGAGATGCTGACCAAGCCGAGGTTAAAAAAGCCTATCGCAAACTCGCTAGAAAGTATCACCCTGACGTAAGCAAAGTAACTAATGCTGAAGAAAAATTCAAAGAAGTCAACGAAGCCTACGAGGCTCTTAAAGACCCCGAAAAACGTGCGGCATACGATCGCGTTGGAAGCAATTGGAAATCTGGTCAGGACTTCACTCCCCCACCAGATTGGGAGCGCCAATTTGACTTTGGCGGCGGTGGTTACACATCGGCCAATTCTGATCACTTTAGCTCATTCTTTGAAAGCCTGTTTGGTGGAGGCCCCTCGTTTAAACAACGCCCTCGTCAGCCATCCTACAGTCAGAAAGGCCAAGACATTCACGCAAAAATCAATATCAACATAGAGGATGCTTACTTAGGCAACTCGAAAACTATTAGCTTCCAGCAAGCCAATATTGATAACAATGGTCATTCCTATCTGAAAGAAAAGTCCATCAATGTGCGAATACCCAAAGGGGTTGTGCAGGGGCAAACAATCAGACTGCGCGGCCAAGGTAATGCTGGTTTCGGCGGCTCCGAGTCTGGCGACCTATATCTTGAAATAGGCTTCAATCAACATCGAATATTTCGAACTCAAGGCAAGAATGTGTTTATCGACTTGCCAGTTACGCCATGGGAGGCCGCACTCGGCGCTAAAGTGACTATCCCAACCCCCATCGGCAACGTCGAGTTGTCTATTCCGATGAATTCTGAAACTGGTCAGACTTTACGTATGAAAGGCCGAGGAATTCCAAGCAAAACGCCAGGAGACTTATTGGTAAAACTTAAGTTATCTACGCCGCCCGCGAAAACCAATGAGGAACGTGCTGCTTATAAGGCATTCTCAGAGTCATTTACCTTTAACCCTAGATCGCAGTTGGGAGTTTAATCATGGCAATTAGAAATGAAAATGAGACCTTAATTGGTGAAATTCTCAATGACGAAAATGAAATTTCATTACGTCAAATTTGTAACGCTTGCCAACTGCCCGCTGAGATAGTCATAGAGTATGTCGAGTACGGTGTTATTGAGCCGATACAGTCAAGCAACGCAAATTTATTTTTTCATTCACACAGTATTAATCGAATTTTAACCGCAAGACGCCTGCAAGACGATTTAGGACTCAATAATGCAGGGGTTGCATTAGCAATCGATCTAATTGATGAATTAAACGAGGTTCGACATCGATTAAGTCATTATGAGCTGGATTGATAACGCTTAGATTGAATAATATTAAGTGGTAGTAGTAATCTAACTCCTTTGACTTTATCTTAACCGTAATTGACGGCAAACTAATTTAATAAACAAATA
>JAFMHC010000157.1 GCA_017854775.1 Gammaproteobacteria bacterium
CCGTAATAAGTACCAATAAGGTGACGCTGATAACATTTTCAAGCGTCTCTTTTTGTTGACCGAGAACTTGACTGGTACTTTGTTCGACCACCACTACACCGGGGATTTCGTCGCCCAAGTAGATCGGGTGAGCCGACATCAAAATGGATCCACGCTGGTCTAGCGAGGGTTGTCTGGTGGTGCTGATCTCGCCCGCAAGCGCGCGCTCGATGATCGCATCATTGCGCTGTTGCACGCTGGCATTTTGCTCCTTCAAGTCAGCGGTTGGCTGTTCAATAATATACGAAAAAATGGTCTGTAATGAGTTTGTGTAGTAGTAGCGAAGCGTATCCAAAATATCGCCTTCTGATGATGGCTTGATCTCTTTGATGTAATCACTTTCTGAAATGATGTTGCCGACAACGGCGGTGGGGCGTTTCTGTTTGTTAAATACCCATATGCGCGCATCGGAGCGATCTAGTGCTTTCAATATTTTGGCAATTTCGGGCGATTTGAAAAGCACGCGAGAAAAATTGTCGTCGTCGTTCTTAGGGGTTGTGGTTACCAGCGCTTCAATTTCTAAGGAGTCGGGGTCATCAACGTCGGCTACTTCGAGTTTTATTCGTGTATCTGAGGACACCATAAAACGAGGTATGCGTAGTTCTACGTTATAGCCGTCGTTGGTTAAACCTAGTTCGGCTGCAAGGTCATAGTTTGGCTTGCCAGTAATCGGGTATTGCCAATCTTTGTCCATCAGGTAAATACTCATGCGGCCGCTGTCTCGGGCGATTAGAGTGTAGCGTTGTTCGGGTCGATCGGGTGCTCGCAACGTCAAGCGTAGGTGGTCAGCTGTGTTGACTCTTAAAAAACCTCGTTGCCTGAAGACCACTGAATCGTCAGCGACTTTAAACATTGCATAGATGAAATTGCCGCGGTAGCCGAGCAAATGGTCGACTGAAATTGAGCCAATGGCGGGGTCGGCAATGTTGTCTCTGTCGGCTACATAAGTGGTAGCCTGGCCGGCTTGTTCGCCCCAGTCGTTCAAATCACCGTTGAGGTTAATATAGGCTGGTAGTGTTACCGCATATATTTCATTCTCATCGGTATCGTCGGGGTTGATGATAATGTCTTCGGCGAAAAGTTCGGGACGGTCATGCAGAACAGTGGCAACAGCTCGGGAGGTCAAACTCAAGGCATTTTCTTGTCCGCTCAATAGAAACGTTTTCATATCGCGCACGTACACATACGACATCCAAGGGATTAGCAGTAGTAACAGTGCCACCATCAGTAGCTTGGTACGAATTGAAAAGCCTGCGCGCATCATTCTTCTCTAGTTGATTTGCCTTGCATGGTCACAGTAAAAGAAGCATTGCTTATTTACTGGTGTTCCACTTATAGCCAACACCAAAAACGGTTTGAATGTTTTTGAAGTCTGAATCTATCTCTTTGAATTTATTTCTAATTCGGCGGATATAGCCATTAATAGTGTTACGTTCGACATAACTCTGGCGGGTGATTTGCATCATGTTTTCATAGGTCTTTACATGACCAGGGTGGCGAGCCATAGATTCGATTAACCAGAACTCAGTCAGGGTTAAGCTTAGTTCTTGACCCTTCCAACTAATAGACATGCTGTTTTCGTTGATTTCAAGATCGTCTATCTTCATTGTGTCGCTGTCTTTGCTGTCACTGGCAGGTTGCGCAAGACTATCGACTATTCGAAACAATGAATTTATCCGCACACTCAGGAATTGCATATTTAGCGGTTTGGTTAGATAGTCCCAGGCATCTAAACGAAGTCCTGAAACCCTGTCGATATCGGTATCGCGCGCGGTTAAGAAAATAATCGGTAGGGTTGGTGACAGCGAACGAAGATCTCGACACAAGTCAAAGCCACCATCCATTTCGTTTTCGAGCATGATGTCTAAAATCGCTAAGTCAGGCATGTCGGCGCGCATACCCGCCAGAGCTTCCGGCCGATTCTTATAGGTATCAACCTCATAGCCAGACTTTTGTAGAGCGTCTCGATAGTTTTCACGTTGATCAAAGTCGTCTTCGACGATTGCTACTCTTCTGGCCATGTTCTTTTTGCTCGCTGTGATTAATTTTACTGATTTGATCAGGTAATAGACTAACTTTGCGAATATTTTGCCTTAATACCGGCAATTAAACACAAAATCTAAATAAAACCATAATTAAACCATTAGTTTATCCCGAAATAGACATTTAAGAGGCGTTTAATAGAGTCATCAGATAAGTAATTGATTTTTACTGTGAATCTATAAAATTTCGCATTGACTGGTGTTTTAAAAGTCCAGATCAAAAAGACGATAAAGGTTTGCGTTCGGGGAATTTCAAACATTTAGCTGAAATGTGTTCTAAACCAAAGAAGAGTAAATGGATAAGTAAATATCATGAATCAGCAATACTTTGTTCCAGTAAGCGACGACCAAATTTATAACCATCCTGAGCAGATTGAAGGGCCGCTTGTGCCTTACATCGCGGGTATGGAGTGTCATGAGTGGTTATCGATTGAGATTAATCCAGATGAGTCGGAGCCGCTAGCCAGAGCGCAAAGGTCAGCTAAATCTAAGGGCTCAAAACTTCGCTTAGCATACAGCGCGGCATAGTAACTCTCCCACTAAATAATTAAAAACACATCGAATAAACTCGTAGTCATTCGATTATTATTGTTGACGATGTATAAACAGCGTTATTAACGCTGACAAAAAACTAATAAATGCTTGTCATTGACGAGTAGAGTTTTTATATATCTAGCCCGAGTTCCTTTTGCCACTCGAGCTTATAGTACTGGTGGCTATACACCCCGTCATTGTCGGCTTGATAATGTTGAGTGTAATAGTCTAAGTCTGAACTGATTGTTTTTATTGCATCGACTAAACGTACAATATCAGAGGACGTATTGTATAAACTTAGGCTTGTTCGAACCATTCCCCGCTTTCTATTGATAAAACTTTCTTGTAGCTGTTCAGCAATATCACTCAAATCCAATTGCCACAATTCGTCTTTAAGCAAACTACTGACGTAAGGATGCGCGCAGAAGCATTCGTTTCTAACTGCAATAGCGAAATAGTCGTTTAGAATTGCCGCTAACAGCCCATGATCTAGCTGACTGTGATTAAAGGCCAGTGCCCCAGTACGTGGCAACTCAGGATCGCCATAAATTGTAAGCTGGTCTATGCTCTCTAGGCCGTCGAGAAGATCTAGCATTAGCGCATTTTCTTTTACTTTGATCGCCTCTAAGCCTGTTAAGCCATCTAATCTATAGTGCATCAGCTCATGTAGCACCGTCGCCAAGGCAATCGCGCCGACAATATTTGGCGTACCCGATTCTTCCCTAGCTGTTTCATCGTCAGCCAACTCAAAGTCGTAGAAGCTTACCCGCGACACTGAGCCTCCACCAAGGTCTTGGCCTGGAAGGTTTTTAAGCAACTTACGCCTTGCTATCAGTACACCAGGCGCCATTGGCGTATAGACTTTGTGGCCAGAAAATACCAGAAAGTCGGCGTTCAGGTGGTCTAGCTCGGTTGGCCCATGAGCGACGCTTTGAGCCGCATCAATCAAAACCAAAATGTCGTATTTATGTGCTATCTGGCAGATCGCCTTAACCGGGTTGCTTATGCCGCTGACGTTACTTACCGATGATAGGGCGATATAGTTAATGTCATCGGCATGCTGCTGACAAAGCTGCGTCAGGTGTGATAAGTCGATAGTGCCACTAGAAGCTCCTTGGCCTTCAAGCGGTAAATAAATAACTTGGTTGCCGAACTGTCGATGGGGTAGGTCGTTGGCATGGTGCTCCATTGACGAAACTAAAACAATATTACGTTCGGGCCGAGCATGATGCAGTCCACGCGCGACGCGATTGATCGCCGCGGTAGTGCCTGCGCCACTAAAAACCGATGCGTATTTTTTCTCGTCAGCACCGACAAATTTCAGCACTGTTTGATGTGCCCACTCTAGAGCCTTAGTCGAAATCTGAGCTGAACTATGCACATAACTATGGGTGTTCGAGTAATGCGGCAATAGTTTGCTGATTGTTTCTAATGCTTTAGCTGAGGCTAGCGGCGACGCGGCACCATCTAAATGAAGGCGCGTCAGGCGTTTGCCATCAGCGGTCGGATACTGGGTATCGATTCCGATAAATTTGGGATTGCTTTGCATGGCATTGATTATACGGGGCAATGGTGGCGTGGTCGATTAAATCAGAGAATCCTTGGACACAAATTTTAACTATAGATGCTGTATGATATGGGCACACTAAACTAACTAAAAAGAATCTTAATGATGAAGAAAACAGCCCCTCTACTGTTAACCATGAGCCTTAGTCTGGGTTTAGCGGCGTGCGGTCAATCTGAAAAGGCGCAAGATGTGTCTGAGTCAGCCAAAGAGACAATTATTGATTCACAGACCATGAGCAAAGACACAAGCGCAGAGACTGATGCTGCCAACCCGTTTTATCAAGACAGCAGCCTTTATCTGCAGTTCCCTGCATTCGATAAAATATCAAATGCAGATTATGCACCAGCATTTGAAAAAGGAATGGCCGAGAATATAGTCGAAATTGAAGCCATTGCTAACAACCCTGAAGCAGCAACGTTTGAAAATACAATGATTGCAATGGAGAAGGGCGGACAAACGCTATCTCGAGTTGCCTCGGTGTTCTTTGCTTTGTCTTCGGCTAATACTAACGACGACATCAAAGCTCTACGTACTGAAATAGCGCCTAAGTTATCGGCTCACTCAGATGAAATTTTATTAAACTCAAAGCTATTCGCCCGTGTAAAGGCGCTTCATGACCAGTTGCCGGCATTGAAGTTAGATGCCGAATCAGATCGCTTGGTCAAAGAGAGCTATAAAGATTTTGTCGGGGCAGGTGCGCAACTTTCGGATGAAGATAAAGTAAAACTAAAAGCACTTAATTCAGAGCTTGCTATCTTAACCACTCAATTTAGCCAAAACGTACTTGAAGAAGTAAACGCCAAAGCAATCGTGGTTGATGATGTTGAGCAACTAGCGGGTCTCAGTGATACTCAGATTGCCTCGGCTGCTGAAGCGGCTAAAGCCCGCGACCTGGAAGGTAAATACGTTCTACCGTTATTAAATACCAGCCAGCAACCATCGATGGCATCGCTTGAGAATCGTCAATTACGTGAACGTATTCTCAATACCTCACAAGGTCGAGGTAGTTCAGGTGGAGAGTATGATAATCGCGAATTAGTATCGAAAGTATTTAAGTTGCGAGCGCAACGAGCGCAACTATTAGGCTATGCTAATCATGCTGCCTACCAGCTAGTAAGCCAAACGGCTAAGACAACCGATGCGGTTAATACGCGACTCTCAACCTTGGCGCCAGCCGCAGTCGCAAACGCGAAGAAAGAAGCCGCAGACCTGCAAGCAATTGTAACTAAACAAGGTGGTGATTTTGAGTTAGCTGCATGGGATTGGGACTTCTACACCGAAAGACTAAGATCTGAACGTTACAACTTTGATGCGTCGCAGTTAAAGCCTTATCTGGAAATGGAAAATGTTCTGGTAAACGGCGTATTTTATGCCGCCGAGAAAGTGTATGGTTTGACCTTTAAGGCTCGTCCCGACTTGCCGACCTATCACCCCGACGTAAAAGTTTGGGAAGTCATCGACGCTGACGGTTCAACCTTAGCGTTATTCATTCAAGACTTTTATGCCCGAGAATCTAAGCGCGGTGGTGCTTGGATGAATGCTTACGTCTCTCAATCGAAATTGATGGGTACCAAACCAGTGGTTGCCAACCATCTTAATGTACCGAAACCGCCAGCAGGCGAGCCTACCTTGTTAACTTGGGACGAAGTTACCACCATGTTCCATGAATTTGGTCATGCGTTGCACGGTATGTTTTCTGACGTAAATTATCCAACATTCGCTGGCACCTCAGTACCGCGTGATTTTGTTGAGTATCCATCGCAGGTTAACGAGATGTGGGCTGATTGGCCTGAAGTATTGAGTAACTACGCTAAGCATTATAAAACCGGCGAAGCAATGCCGCGCGAACTTCTAGATAAAGTATTTGCTAGTTCTAAATTTAACCAAGGCTATGCGACGACTGAGTACTTAGCGGCGTCATTATTGGACCAGGCATGGCATCAGTTGACACCTGAGCAAGTTCCTAGTGCTGATGGCGTGCTTGAATTTGAAGCTCAAGCGCTTACCAAGGCCGGGGTAAAGTTAGATGAGGTACCGCCGCGTTACCGCACTAACTATTTCTCGCATATTATGGGTGGTTATTCAGCCGGGTATTACTCATATATCTGGAGCGAAGTGCTCGATGCCGATTCAGTGAAATGGTTTAAAGAGAATGGCGGTATGACTCGTGAAAATGGCGACCACTTTCGCAAAACGTTGCTGTCTCGTGGTGGTTCTGAGGATGCTATGACCATCTTTAGAAACTTCCGTGGCGCTGAGCCTGATATTCAACCTTTACTTGAACGTAAAGGCTTAACGGGTAAGTAGCGTTCGGTTAGTCAGCACTAGCAGTCGCTTGGTTATAACAGTAGCTTCGGCTGAAAATGTCGACGGCTACTGTTGTTAAACCAACTGTTAAACCGATTAAAAAATAGGGAGTCAAACTCCCTATTTTTTGCTTGATTATGTCTATCTATTGGTAGATAGTTGCGTCTAATGAGTTAGACCTAACATGATGAGATACAGTGACACTCTTCGATTGAGTTAATATCAAGCAATAAAGATGTTTATACGTGCCTTCAAAATCAGGCGCATGAAATCAGGGTTTTAGAATGAGATTAAATGCCGACTTTAGTAAACGAGTACTAGTACACAGCCAGAAAATAGATTGGATTGATTCGCCGATGCCGGGCGTTGCGAGGAGACCACTGGACCGAATTGGCGGTGAAGTAGCGCGCGCCACGTCAATCGTTAAATACGCTCCTGGTAGTCAATTTTCTTCCCATGTTCATAGTGGTGGTGAGGAGTTTTTAGTGCTAGAAGGCGTCTTTCAAGATGAGCATGGTGATTACCCGGCCGGGTCGTATTGCCGCAACCCGCCGCAGTCGAGTCACACGCCTGGATCTCAATTGGGTTGCGTTATTTTTGTAAAGTTATGGCAATTTCAGCCGGACGACACGAAAGGTGTAAAGCTTACTAGTAATCTCATGCAGGTCTCTGACAAGTCTGATCTTGCTGGTGTTTCCGTTATCCCTTTGCATCAAGATGGTTTTGAACAGGTAAGCATCGAAACATGGGAGGCAAATTCAGAAATTGTGCAGTTGCTTGAGGGCGGTGCCGAATTCTTTGTGCTTGACGGCAGTTTTAGTGAAAGTGGCGAAGCCTTAGTTAAACACAGCTGGTTGCGTTTGCCGGTCGGCTCCACTCTAAACGCTAAAACCGGCGGTAAGGCCGTACGCCTATGGGTGAAGCGTGGGCATTTGCTAAGTGTTGAAGAGCAAGAGGCAAGGCTGCCGAGGTGATAGTCGCGATCGAAAACTTTTGCATAGAAAGCATTATTTTTCGCCAAAAGATCCTAATTTAAATTAATCGAGATCTTATTTATGTCAGTTGAAAGTCGACCCGGCACCTCAGAAAAAACAACATTCGCAGACGTTGTCATTGCCGGTGGTGGCCTTAGTGGTTTAACCACTGCCTACAAACTGGCTAAACTAGGTGTCGATTTCCAATTATTGGAGGCGAGAGATCGATTTGGTGGCCGTATTTTAACGCTTGAGTCGGTAAGGTCGTCAGCTCGTTTTGACCTTGGGCCGTCGTGGTTCTGGCCAGGTCAAGAGCATATCAAAAGCTTAATAAAGGAGCTTGGTCTCGACGATCAAATTTTTACTCAGTACTCAAGCGGCGATGCCGTTTTCGAACCTCAGGGGTCTTCTCTATCGGCAGCTGCACCACTACAGCGAGGTGTTTCAGGTATTTCTATGGCGGGCTCCTATCGCTTACAGGGTGGTTTATTGGCATTGATTGATGCGCTTGTTGAGCAAATAGGCGTACTTGGTTACGGCGATCGCTTGCATCAATCTTCAACCGTCAGTGCCATCACTAAAGTTGCTGTCACCAAATCATCCGACAAGGTGCGTGTAAGTTACTCTCAATCTGACTTGAGAGTCGATTCTAAAGCAGATGATAGAATAGATTCCGAGATACTATGTCGGCAACTGGTTATTGCCTCACCGATTCGGGCGGTTCTAGAAAATGTTAAAATACATCCGAAATTGAGCACCGCGCGGCAGGCCGAACTCGAAGCGGTATCCACGTGGATGGCGGGGCATAGTAAAGTAGTGCTCGAGTATGAAAAACCCTTCTGGCGCGAATCTGGCTTTTCTGGCGACGTGATAAGTCAGGTCGGACCGATGTCTGAGATACACGATGCTAGCTCAAATGACATTCATACCGAGCCACAAGCGTTCGCCTTGTTTGGCTTCCTAGGTATAGCTGCGGAAGCACGAAAACAACATGCTGAACGCCTTCCTGAATTAATATTGGCGCAACTGGTAAGAATATTTGGTGATCAAGCTAGTAGCCCAATTAGGCTGGTAATTCAAGACTGGGCGGCCGAGCCATTGACCGCATCAAAACGCGACCAACTTATCGCCAACCATCATCCAATCAACTATTGGTCTACAACGATTGAACCTGGTTGGTCTGAAAGCCTGATCTGGTCCGGCACAGAGACTGCAAAAGGACATACTAACGGTTATCTCGAAGGTGCTGTTGTAGCCAGCAATCAGACTTTTAAGCAGCTCAAGTTATTGCTAGAGCCGACTTAGAGTTTCAGAGTCGTCTTAGAGTGCTTAGCTCTCGCCGTTTACGCAATATTGCGGCAATCCATTGTATGCTTGTTCGATAATCAATAATAAAGGTCGTCAACATGCAAAATGAGCTCGTCAAAAGACTATTAATTCTTCTAATTATTCTTCTTATAGGCGGTGGTATAAGCATTGCCGGTGGTGATGGCGGCGGGACATTCGCTAATATCCCGGTATTTGTAATTTGTGGAGCATGGGCATTTTTGCTTAATTGGCTTGCCTTTGTACCAGCAAATGCAGCGCAAACTGAGAAATATTACGACTTAGTTGGCAGCCTAACCTACCTCTCGATGATAGGCTTGGCTATATTGCTAACCACGCAGGTAAGCAATCGTGGAATGATCGCGGCTGCAATGGTCGCTATTTGGGCCTTACGACTAGGTACCTTTCTATTTATTCGAATTAGTAATGACGGTCACGACGATCGCTTTGACGAAATCAAAGTCAAACCAAGTCGATTTTTCGTCGCCTGGACTATCCAAGGCTTATGGGCGTTAGTCACAGCCGCTTGTGCATTAGCTATTATTACCGGTGGTGATCAAACGCCGGTCGGATTAATTGGCAAGCTCGGGATCATTATTTGGGTTGTTGGCTTTCTAATTGAAGTGGTTGCCGATTCGCAAAAGCGTGCATTTCGTAAAAATCCAAATAATAAGGGTAAGTTTATTAACACCGGAATTTGGTCTTGGTCTAGACACCCAAATTATTTTGGCGAGATAACCCTTTGGTTTGGCATGGCAGTTATGGCCATACCGGTGTTAAGCGGCTTGCAATGGGTGACGTTAATATCGCCGATATTCGTAGTCTTCCTACTCACCAAAGTAAGCGGCATACCAACATTGGCAAAAAAAGCCAAACAACGTTGGGGCGATGACGCCGATTACCAGGCATACGTTGCCAACACCTCATTGTTAATTCCGTTACCGCCTAAGAAATAGAGTCTAATTCGAGCACATCGATAGTGTAATGACCTGAGAGCATGCTGCAACTAATGCTTCACCTCTCAGGTACAGCGAGGTATAATCAAGCTGTTTACAAAACTGTAAAGAGAAAGAGATGACTATAGACTTTGATTCAATTTGCCTTCCGAATGAGTACCTTAACGACGAGCACAAAGAGTGGCAAACCCAGCTCAGGCGCTTCTTTGATAAAGAGATCATGCCCTTCGCAACCGAGTGGGATGAGCAAGGAGATATCCCTGCTGACATGTGGGGCAAAGCGGCTAATATGGGCATTCTTGGCCTAGGCTACTCTGAAGAATTTGGCGGCACCAATGAGGGGATTGATATTTGGCACAAAAATATTCTCTCTGAAGAATTTGCTCGGGTTGGTGCGGGTGGTGTCGGT
>JAFMHC010000158.1:0-6456 GCA_017854775.1 Gammaproteobacteria bacterium
GGATAGTGGTTTACTTTAGCGCGCACTATGCGTGGTTCGGCTGCCAACAGTTGGTGCATCGGCCGTAGGATTTTGGTAACAGTGTTATTAGTCAGTAGTTTAGTTAACGCGGCATTTGTTTGCTGTGACACGTCTGGGTGAACTACATAAGCATAATTTGAAAACTCGTCACTCTGTTTTAGGCTAATAAACTTAAACGGCTGGTCAGCGGCAAGCATTAGAAATAAATGTTCGTTTAATGAAAAGGCATCGCAGCGACTGTCGTCTAAACGCATTTTTTCAGCAACAGATTCTACACGAATCGTTTTCGGTGACAACACACTATTTGGCATCAACTCTTTTACCAGCAAAAAGCTAAGGTTCATGGTGGCATCGGTGCATACTGTTTTATTCGCTAAGTCGTTCACCTCAAAGATGTTTGTATCGGCTCGTCTGGCAGCGATCACATAACGTAGCGGGCCAGCAAGTTTAAGTTTGGGTTTAAATTCATATTTATGAATTAACCATGAAGTGAAGTGTGGAGCCGCCAAGTAAATGCCGAGCCGGCCTTGGCGGATGCCATTTTGATACGGGTGCCAGTAGTCGGTTGTCGCTAGTTTTAGGTGGCTCAGGCCTGCGTCACTCAATGCGATCTCCAGTTGACTAATGAGCTCGGGAAACTGCGCCTTACTAATCGGCAAATAAAACGGTATCTCTTGTTGTGCGTTTCGAAGTGCCTGTTTCGGCGTTAACTCAGCACGCGCATCAATGCTCACCAAGCTAAGGCTACAAAGTGCTAATAATTTTAGGGCTCGCGTGAATCTCATGATCACAATTCTAACTGTAAGAGGCCTCAGCATAACTCAGGGATGAAAGAAAAAGTGAAGGAGTTTCAACCAAAGCAGAAGAGTTTCAACCAAAGCAGAAGAGTTTCAACCAAAGCAGAAGAGTTTCAACCCAAAGCAGAAGAGTTTCAACCCAAACAAAACTGTGATTGATATTTTTATTCATTTGTCGGGCTATACTGAGGTCTCTGCATATTGGCAGCGCGCTAATCAGCTGGCTTAAAAAATCATCTATGATTAACTTATTGTCGACACAGAATTGCCCATACTTCATCAATCGGGTACCCGGAAATCGCTAACGACTTCGCACAAAGCTGTTAAGCTATACTGAGATCTCATACTATAATTGATTTGATCAACGATTTTTATCAACTACCTTCATCAAATTGGCGACATCGAATCGCTAAAACGAGAATATCATCATGCCTTCAAGCAAAGAACTGAAAGACGCTGGTCTAAAGACAACCTTGCCTCGCCTACGCATTTTAACGGTGTTGGAAGAGGGTGAAGGTCGGCATTATACCGCTGAAGATGTCTATAAAGAGTTGCTCGATGCTGGCGAAGAAATTGCCTTTGCCACTGTTTATCGCGTGCTAACTCAATTTGAAAATGCTGGTTTAGTATTGCGGCACAATTTCGAAGGTGGTCGCTCGGTATTTGAACTAGATGACGGCCATCATCATGATCATATGGTGTGCGCTAAATGTAATGTCGTCACCGAGTTTTTCGATTCGGTAATAGAAGAGCGCCAGCGTGCTGTCGCCAATGATCATGGCTTCAAACTTGATGATCATGCTCTGTATCTGTACGGGCTTTGCGCTAATTGCCAAGAATAGCCTAGGCTGCGCTTGTTTTAGGGCTTCCAGAACTTATTCGAGCGACAGGGCTTATTCGGCTTATATTGCTTATTCGAGTGACACGGCTTAATAGAATCACCGGCAGCAAGCCAACTAGTACGATAGCAATCGACGGCAGTGCTGCGTCAGCGAGTCGTTCGTCAGAGGCCAGCTCATAGGCCCTAACCGCTAATGTATTGAAGTTGAAGGGCCTTAATACCAGGGTGGCCGGCAATTCTTTCATCACGTCGACGAACACGATCAACAGACCAGTAAGAATGCTGCCCTTCATTATCGGTAAATGAACTTGTCTGAGTACGCCGAACGGGGACAGACCCAGCGAGCGAGCGGCTTGATCCATATTTGGGTGAATGCTGCCCAGCCCTGAGTCTACCGATTTAAGAGCTACTGCCAGAAAGCGAACCAGATAAGCGATTACAAGCGCCGCGATTGTGCCGCTGATCAATAAACCGCTTGAGTAGTTAAAGTTACTGCGCAACCACCCATCCAAGGTGTTGTCGAAGTAGGCTAATGGAATTAATACGCCGACCGCAATGACCAATCCAGGTATCGCATACCCTAGCCCTATAATACCTTTGCTAATTGACGTGAACTTAGATTGGTTTAAGCGATGACTATAGGCGACTAAAAGCGCAAGGAATAAAGCCACGCAAGCGGTTATGCTAGCTAACAGTAGAGTATTTGCCACCAATTGCCAGAATTCGGCGGATGCTAACTGCTCAATATTCTTAATTGCCCAGTAGCTGAGTTGCGCGCATGGAATAATGAAGCCCAGCAATAATGGGGTACAGACTAAAGCAATGGCCAGAGCCTGTTTCTTCCCGCTTAAGTGCTCCGCTTGCCCCGGTTTTGCTGTTTTTTTGCCATGATAGGCGGCTCGTTTTCTGGAAGATTTCTCCAGCGCCAGCAGTACCACCACAAAGCTTAATAAGATCATTGCCAATTGGGCAGCACCCTCGACACTGTCGAGACCGTACCAAGTGCGGAATATCCCGGTGGTAAAAGAGTTTACCCCAAAATAACTAACCGCTCCGAAATCGGCAAGGGTTTCCATCAGGGCTAATGAGATTCCTGCGATGATCGCCGGCCGCGCAATTGGCAGTGTAATTCGGAAGAACGCCTTACGACGGCTATAGCCAAGTAATTGCGCAACCTCTCTTAGGTGCTGAGATTGTTCCATAAAAGAAGCACGCGCCATGAGGTATACGTATGGGTAGAGTACAAACGACAAAACAAAGATCGCGCCACCTAAGGAGCGTATTTCAGGAAACCAATACTGCCCGTAACTTAGCTCAAAATGAGTTCGAAGTAAGCTTTGTATTGGCCCTGCCACATCTAATAGACCGGTGTAAGAATAGGCGGTTATATAGGCAGGCATAGCAAGCGGTAACAGCAGGGCCCAATGAAAAAAATTAACTCCCTTGAAGTGGTATTGGGTCACCAGCAATGCTGAACCTATGCCGAGTAACGAGGTCAGTAGCGCCACACCTAGCATTAAACTCAATGAGCTAACTACGTAGTCAGCCAGCACTGTATTCGCTAAGTGGCCCCACAATTCCGAATTTGCGCTCGCACTCAACCATGTCAATGTTAATAGCGGTAGCAGTACCAGCGAAGCTACAATCGCACTTATAATGTACCAATTAAAATGACGAGTCATGATGTCATTGCTGCGTAAGATCGATGGTCAGGGCGCGCGGTGATAACTTACTTCCAGCCGGCTCTATCCATAAGTTTCACTGCGCTAGCGTTGTTCTCTCCGAGTTTGCTCAGCGGCAATGGATCGGCTTTAAATGTTCCCCAAGACTTTAGTATTGGGTGTAACTCTATTCCATTTTTCACCGGGTACTCAAAGTTGACCTCGGCATATAGTTTTTGAGCTGTGTCGGAAGCGAGGAATTCGATTAGTTTAATTGCGTTGTTTTTATTCGGCGCAGTTTTTAGAACACCGGCACCGCTTACATTTACGTGAGTTCCGCGACCTTCTTGGTTCGGCCAAACTACGGTCATCTTGGAGCCGGCTTGTAAGTCATCTGCATTGCTTTTGTCTGACAGCATATTAGCGAGGTAATAAGTATTGGCAACTACGATAGAGCACTGGCCCGCTGCCGCTGCCCTAATTTGATCTCTGTCTCCGCCTTGAGGGCTACGTGCAAGATTAGCAACTAGGCCTTTTGCCCATGTCTCAGTGCTAGCTTCACCATTGGCTTCGATCGTCGCGGCTACCAATGATTGATTGTAGATATTGCCCGAAGAACGAATGCAGATTTGCTTGGCAAGTAGTGGGTTAGCAAGATCCTCGTAGCGAGAGATTTCGATCTGTGTCGCCGCTTGGGTTAACATAATCGGGCGGGCACGAACTGATAGGCCAAACCACTGATTCTGTGGGTCACGATATTGACTTGGGATCACCCTGTCTAGTGTCGCTGAATTAATTTCGGTAAATATGCCGGCTAATTTAGCCCGGTGTAATCGGCCAGCATCGGTGGTCAGTAGAACGTCGGCAGGGCTGTTGATGCCCTCGCTCTCGATTCGGGTTAATAGGGCATCAGCTTTACTGCTTATTAGGTTCACCTTAATTCCAGTCTCTTGACTAAAGGCATCGAGCAATGGCTTCATTAGCGCTTCATTGCGCGCTGAATACAGGTTTACTTGTTCATCCGCTTGTTGCTGGCATGCGCTGAGAAGAATTGCAGTGATAAGGACTAGGGTTATTTTCATAATAAATTAGTATGTAGGGCCTACGAATGAGAATGATTCTCATTTTCGTTGAAGCGACGATGTATTGCAAGCACTGATGTGGTCTATTTTTGTAAAATGAGCGCAAGCTCTTGTTGGTTGTCTGTCGGTTTGCTTTATAATGCTAAGCGTTTTGTGGCCGAATTTATTTGAATTTGGCTCACCCTCATTTTATTTGGAAAGTTTTATTTGGAGACACCCATGAGCGAAACACCCAGTGAATTAAAGTACGCGGCCTCACATGAATGGGCCAGACTATTAGAAGACGATATCGTTGAGGTAGGGATTTCTGACTATGCTCAAGAAGCCCTCGGTGACGTTGTTTACGTAGATCTTCCTGACGTTGGTTTGGCGGTCGACGCTGGCGAAGAATGTTGTGCGGTTGAGTCGGTTAAGGCCGCATCAGACATCTATGCACCCGTTAGTGGTGAAGTAATTGCGGTTAATGAAGAACTCGATGGTGAGCCGGAATTGCTAAATGAACAACCATATGTGCGCGGTTGGATGTTTCGCATTAAGGCAAGTGACCTGTCTGAGTACGAAGCGCTACTATCGTCAGAAGGCTATCTTGCCCAAGTTGACGACTAAGAAGTTTCCCCGTGAGTTGCATCGCAAGCTGTATGCAACCGGCTATAAAAGACGAGACGTCTGCGCTATTAGGCTAGTGTTCAATGATGGTGTCGAACCGTTAGCGTTTTTAGCCTGTGTGTCGGTTAATACCGTTTATAGCCGGGCGGCTTAACAGTGCCAGTTGTGTAATGACTGCGGTTAGGTCAATGGCGCTGTTTTAGTTCTCTATCAAGATCATGCTGAGTTAGTGCCTGACATTACTTACAAACCAAACTAATATGCCGCAGTTGCGGCCATATAATCAAATTTTAGAGCTGGTTGCTAAATTTTAGCGCTTAGCTTTTAAGCTTCAACCTAAGGTTTTACTTCGAATATGAAAACTCTAATTACCGGGTCTATGGCCTACGACACTATAATGGTGTTTGAAGACCAGTTTAAGAATCACATTTTGCCTGAGCAAACCCACATTTTGAATGTGGCGTTTCTTGTACCAAGTATGACCCGTCATCTAGGTGGTTGCGCGGGTAATATTGCCTACAATTTAAAATTATTGGGTGGCGACCCCGTGATTATGGCAACCGTAGGCGAAGACTTCGGACCTTACTATCGCTACCTTGAAGAGCAAGGCTTGAGTGGCGAACACGTGGTCAAAATAGCTGACAGTTTTACTGCACAGGCATTTATAACCACCGATCTCGATAATAACCAAATTATTGCTTTTCACCCTGGCGCGATGAATTTCGCTCATCAAAATAAAATTAATGATGCCAAAGATATAGAGCTCGGTATTGTTGGCCCTGATGGTCGCGATGCCATGATCGAACATGCTCAGCAATTTGCCGAGTTAGAGATTCCGTTCATCTTTGATCCAGGTCAAGGCTTACCGATGTTCAGTGGTGACGAGCTGATGACATTTCTGGGTCAAGCTAACTATGCCATTGTTAACGACTATGAAAGTCAAATGCTATTGGATAAGACTGGGCTAACGCTTGAGCAATTGGCTGAAAAGGTTGAAACGCTGATCGTTACGCGCGGCGGCCAAGGATCTGAAATTTACCATGCTGGAGAAATGATTAAGGTCGCTAGTGCGCCGATAAGCGATGCCGTTGACCCTACAGGTTGTGGCGACGCTTACCGGGCTGGTGTGATGCACGGCATTACCACTGGACGAGACTGGAAAACCTGTGGCCAAATGGGTGCCCTTTGTGGCGCGATTAAAATTGAGCAATCCGGAACGCAAAATCATAGTTTCACAACGGCAAGTTTTGCCGAACGTTACCAGCAAGCGTTTGGCGAATCGCTTTAATGACATTGCGATGTGTTCAGCTATTGTTCAGCACCTCTTTGTTATAGTTACACAGTTGAAAAAGTTACGCAGTTGAAAAAGTTACACAGTTGAAAAAGTTACACTGAAGAGAAAGTAACACGGTAAAAAAATAATGCTTGTACATCCTAATTTTGACCCC
>JAFMHC010000158.1:6466-10088 GCA_017854775.1 Gammaproteobacteria bacterium
GCGGTTTCTATACTCGGCCTTGATATACATTGGTACGGTTTGATGTATGTCGCAGGCTTTTTGAGTGTTTACTTTCTTTGGGTGTACCGAATAAAAAAATACCCCGAGTTATGCGACTCAAAGTGGAATTCTGAGTTAGTTTCAGACCTTATTTTTTACGGTGCGATTGGTGCCGTGGTGGGTGGTAGGCTAGGTTATGTATTATTCTATAAGCCTGAGTATTATTTAGGTCACTTGGTTGAAGTGCTCTATGTTCAACAGGGTGGAATGTCATTTCATGGCGGATTGCTCGGTGTGATCGTTGGCATTATGCTTTTTAGTCGTAAGATAGGGTTGAACTTGCTGCAAGTTGGCGATTTCGTCGCGCCAGTCGCGCCAATAGGCCTATTTTTTGGACGAATGGGCAACTTTATTAATCAAGAGCTTTGGGGCAAAGTCACCGATGTGCCTTGGGGTATGGTATTTACCAACGGTGGCCCATTACCACGCCATCCGTCGATGTTATACGAGGCGTTTTTAGAAGGCATTGTATTAATGTCGGTACTTTGGATCGTTGCCAGAAAACCGAGGCCACTGGGGCTTTTGTCTGGCCTATTTTTGATTGGTTATGCGCTTGCAAGAATTCCAATCGAGTTTGTTAGAGTGCCCGATGCCCACCTGAACTACTTGTTGTTCGATTGGGTGACAATGGGGCAGCTGTTGAGTTTACCGATGATTCTTCTCGGCGGGTATTTAGTAGTACGAGCTGTGCGATCACAGCGTTAGTGTCATTTTCGGTACTAAAATAGTGAGAAATATTATGAAGCGAATTACTTTTATAGTCAGTGCAATTTTGATCCTTGGCGTCTTTCCATTTTCTGCTGCACATGCGATTAAAAAGTGTCAGGATAGCGATGGTAATTGGCACTATGGAGATATTGCCGTTAATCAGTGTAATAAGTCGAAGGTCACGACCTTGAATAGTAGGGGCTTTATCGCAAGTGAAAAAGATGCGCCGAAAACTCCCGAACAAATTCAGAAAGAAGCTGATGAGAACGCTAAAGCGGAGGCAGATGCAGAGCGTATTAAAGCCGAAGAAGACGAGCGAATACGTATCTTAAGTGTCTATGAAACTGAAGCGGATATTGACCGTCAACGCGATAACCAGATTGGCTCTGTAAACAGTAACATGGCGGTACACAAAGCTTATGTGAAATCGGTTACCGCAAAAATCCAACGTTTGAAGAAAAAAGGGGCTGATTTTACCGGTGGTAGAAAGAAGCTTAATTTAGAGGAAATCGCTGAAGCACAAGCTCGTGTTGACGAGTCTACTGCAGAGTTGATTAAGTTAGAAGAACAAAAGACCTCGATCGTAAATCGGTTCGCCGAGGAGAAAAAAATCTACCTCGAATTGAAAAACCGTAGCTAAGCAGAATCGTTTTTATTAGACGCATCATGACCTTAGTTTATGCGTGATTTGACGTTGAGAGGCTGGTCACTAGTGATCACTTGTTTGCTGCTAGGCGCCATACAAGTGCTGGCTTTCGCGCCATTCGAATACTGGCCCTTGGCATTCATTAGTCTTGGCTTATATTTCTATTTGACCGATACCCTTAAGCCTAAAATGGCTTTTTTTGCCGGTCTTGCCTATGGGTATGGTCTTTATGGGGTTGGCGTCTCTTGGGTCTACGTGTCGCTTAATACCTATGGCGGCATGCCCATGTGGATGGGCATAATCGCGGTGCTCGGTTTTGCTGGAATTCTAGCGCTTTTTATTGCTAGCGCTTCCGCTGTGGCAGCGATTCTTTTCCCTAAACGCTTCAGATTGATTTTTATTGGCTTTGTTTGGGTCATTTTTGAATGGATGAAAAGTTGGGTGCTTACCGGTTTTCCATGGCTCGATATTGGCTATACCCAAACCCCAAGTTGGTTGTTCTCTTGGGCTCCAATCGGCGGCATCTACCTAATTAGTTTCATCGTTGTCATTATATCAAGCTTACTAGTACTAGCCTTAAAGCTGTATTTAGCCAAGCAAAAATTAATCGCCTTGCTTGCAATGACAACCGTTGTCGTATTGCTGCTCATGTCGTTCATGAGTGACCGTGCAAGTTGGTCAAATCCGATTGGGTCACCAATTGACATCGGTATCGTGCAGGCTAACGTGCCGATTAATGAAAAGTGGCAAACCGATGTGCGAGAGCGATTGATTGAAAAATACCAAAGCTTAAGCCAGCAACTGACCGCACGGCAGAATATTGACTTGTTAGTTTGGCCTGAGACTGCATTGCCGCTTTATATGCAGCAAACTAATGCGGATTTTTGGAATAAAGTCACTCCTACTAATACCGCGCTATTAACCGGCATTATGGACAGCCCTAGCATCGCACAAGGTAACCTAGACGAAAGCTATAACGCAGCCGTGCTAAGTTGCGACGGGCAAACACAGATATATCGAAAACGTCATTTAGTTCCGTTTGGTGAGTATTTGCCGCTTCGCTTTCTATTTAACTGGGTGCTTGAGTATTTAGAGTTGCCTATGAGTGATTTTTCATCTTGGCAGGGGGCCCAGAGCCTCAATTGCGGGGCGATTAAAGTTGGTTTATCTATTTGTTACGAAGATGCCTTTGCCGCTGAATATCGTGAGTTTGTAGGCGATGCTACTGTGTTGGTGAATATTAGTGAGGACGCTTGGTTTGGTGATTCTTTGGCACCTCATCAGCGTCGGCAAATGGCTCAAATGAGAGCTAGGGAGCTGTCACGCCCGATGATAAGGAGTGCTAATTCAGGCCCATCTCTATTCATTGACCAACGAGGAACATTGCTTGCTGCCACGGCGCAATTCGAAGTTGCCGTGCTAGCTCGCCAAGTACAAGCCCATACGGGCGACACGCCGTTTAAGCGTTACGGAAACTGGATTGTCGGTGTTTCTTTTTTAATGCTTCTTGGCTGGGTCGCTTGGTCAAGGTTGTGGATAAAAACGACAGGAAAAAGAGCTAAATAAATAGCTGGCTGAGGCTTTTGAAAAACAAATCCCTGTTGTTACTTGAGCTAGCTTTAATTGCAAAAAACCAGGTACAAGAAAGATCCAGCCTAAATTTCACCCATTTTTTGCAAGGCGCGATCTAGACCTGAAAAATTTGGCTTTTTAATTTTACGAGGCTGACCGTTCGCCGAGCGAGGCTTGCTCCTTGAGCGGCTTACTTGTGATACTTTCTGTAGACCAGAGGCGCTAGAAACATCGCCAGAACTGCCGTCTGAATAGCTGATAATTGAGTCGTCGCCACCGCCCCTAGATTTGGGCTTGATCATGGGTAAACTTTCTATCGCACCATTACGGTTTAGCAGCACCTCATTAGCCTTGATGGCTTCTATCGAGACGCCAGCACCCTGAATTGACTCGCCTATTGAATACAGCTTAGAGTTCCGTTTCCCTGACATGATGATCGCTCGCGCAATGGATGTATCGCTAGCGGCAAGAACGCCCTGCAACGTTAAGTCCAATGTAGTCTTGGGCGCGATTTTAGCGACTTGTACTGGGCTTGGATTGCCAAATAAGTTGGCATTAATAATGTCATTCACCCTATATGAGTGCTGAGCCTTCTTTCTGATAGGAGCTATGGCTTGTTCGGCGTAGTTCGCGGCT
>JAFMHC010000159.1 GCA_017854775.1 Gammaproteobacteria bacterium
CGCCACTCATGTTCCAATTCAACTATATTGACGCTGACCCTTTTCTCAGCGATTCGATCAATTAGAACAGAAAAATAGTAATCCAATAGTTGGCTTTCCATTGCTTCGCATTCATCTTCATTCAAGCAGCTGCCGATGAAATAGGCTACGTCTTTCATACCGCAACCGCGTCCAATATACTGGAAATCAACAGCGGCTACTCTAGGTAGGGAACTAGGATATGAGGAATCTGGGCGAAAGCAAAAATTGGCCAGCTTGGCATCACCATGTACTAGGGTTTGGTAACGGCTCTGCCGCAATTTCTGGTCGATGAGAGGGGCTGCTTGGCGCAGTACACTATCTGTCAAGGCGGCCAACTCATCCGGACGTGTATCAAGGTGCCAATAGCTACCACACTCCCACAATCCATCTGCATTGCTGTTTAAAAATGTTGCATGAAAGCTGGCCAACCAATCTAAACAAGCGTAGATGCCTTGGATGTCGACTTGGCTTTTTCTTATATCAAAACCGGCTGCATCGAGGTCTGTCAATACCAAAACAGTTTCATTTATCCCTGCGTTCACAGCAAGGCAAACTGGCACAACACAATCGCTTGTACACTGTGCGGCATAGTGCTGATACCAATACGCTTCTACCTGATAAGAGCGAATTTTTCTTTGATGAGATAATCCTGTATTCCAGCCTCGCGGGTGATTGCCTGCGTCTGGCAATTTTATATGCTTGAGTATCACAGAAGAATGAGTTCCGCCGCTAAGCTGAAGGCGCACAATTTGGCCATAGCCACTCCACAACGATTGAATGACCGTAGAGTTGACAATTGTTTGTGCACCGGTTGCCGATAGTACAAGGTTGGTGATGGCTGGCAGCATGGGTATTAGTTTGGGTAATGAAAAAGAGAGTTAAAAATTAGTGTGGCATCCATAGTATGAGCAGGTTCATCATACTGAATTCTGCGTACTATGAATTCTGCGTACTATGAATTCTGCGTACTATGAATTCTGTATTACAGCAAGTAAGGCTTGATTGAGAAGTTCATCTGCATGACTTTCCTCTGTGAGTTGCCGATTAATTTAAGTGTGCCAATGCGAACCGGTAAAGTAAATACGGACCTATGTAGTCTACTAATTCTTAAGCGACCCTTCTCCCAGTGGTAAGGAAATGAGCCCAATCCTCCCTACCTCGTGAAAAACACTTCTCGACAGCACTCGCTACATCATAAGGGACCCTTATATGATCGATAAGCCATTCACCATTTTGTATTTCGGCAATGGCATACGATGCTCGATCACTGTAGTTTTCCATTGAGTGAACCACCGGCTGGTCGTCAGTATAGGCTTGTAATCCAACGCTTCCTGGATTTAGAACGAGAGAGTCTGAACTGAGCGTAACTAACCTAGGCATATGTGTATGACCACAGCATATCAATTTAGTTTTTTGGCCTGCTAGGAGTTTATGTATTTCATCATCCGAACGAAGCTGGGCCGAACCAGATGACACATCTTCAAGTAGATAGACCAAGTCGTTAGTTGGAGTGCCATGACAGAAGTATAGATCTGCATTAACTTGCATATCGAAGGGCAAAGAGCGCATCCACGCTAAGGGCTCGTCGCCTAAATCATCCAATATAAATTGCATGGTAGGGTTTGACGATATCTCTGCTGCAGTAGATTGGTAAATCTGACGGTCTTGGTTGCCGCTGATGGTTAGAAAGTTATTTTCCAATAATAGGTCATATGTATCTCTCGGGGATATTGGCCCATAGAGGATGTCGCCAAGGTTAGCTAAAGAAGTACACCCACGCAACTTGGAATCCTGCAGGACAGCTTCTAGAGCATAAACATTACTGTGGATATCAGAGAGAATCGCTATCTTCATTAGTATCTATTTTAATTTTATAGTCATTAGATCGTCTTTGTGCAGTATCTCGGAGTCCGTTGCTTAGTCCAGTTAGATAAACTAAATAGGCTCTAGCTAGCTATAAGCGGACATTCAATCGTTTAACCGTGGTCTGGTCCCTAGTTATTCTTAATCGTGGCAAAGAGAGGGTATCAGGTCTTGCCCTTAACCTCTCTAGAACATGGCCGTTTTGAATAAGATTCTGCGTTTTTAAAAAGTGAAACCCAGTTATCTAGTCTTGCCTAAGCTCAGTATCAGCGAAGGTGTCGTTACGGTACTTGCCTCGGGACTGTTGATAACTGTTTAGTGGAGTTAAAAGACTAACTTTCTGCAGCTTCAGACTGTTGTTCTGTAGCTCCCTTATCCTCGTTGTCTTCTTGCTTGAGCTCTCTTACCAAACTAGCAACGTAAAACCCGTCAGTGCCGGTCATTGCAGGAAAGGTGCGAATCTCGTGGCCATTGTTTACAAAACGCTCAGGGTGATTTGCTAAAGGCTCGGGAATTTCGAATTCGCCCGCTGAAAACTCGGGGTTATTGTCTAAAAACTTGAGCACTTGTTGCTCGTTTTCTTCTTCTAACATTGAGCAAGTGGCATACAATAATCGGCCGCCTGGCTTAACTAAGCGCTTGGCACTTTGCAAAATTGACTGCTGTAGCGCCACTAGATTATCTACGCTTTGTTGGTTCAAATTCCAACGGCTATCGGGGCTTCTGCGCCAGGTTCCAGTGCCGGTACATGGCGCATCGATCAATACGGTATCGGCATATGCCGCATGTTTCTTGACCCATTTGTCGTTCTCAGAGCTTAGGATGTGAGTGCGCACATTGTGCACCCCTCCCCGCTTAGTACGCTTGGCAAGCTGCTCTAAGCGTTTGGTATGAACATCGCAGGCGTAGATCGTGCCTTTATTCTCCATCATCGCCGCCATTGCGATGGTTTTTCCACCCGCACCGGCACAAAAATCGACTATCTTTTGTCCGGGCTTAGCGCCGGTAAGTAGCGCTAGAAGTTGCGAGCCTTCGTCTTGAATTTCAAACCACCCTTGCTTAAAGGCAGGTAATCCAAATAACGATACTCGTTTTTCAAAACGAATTGCCCATGGAGATAATTCTGTTTTATGAGCCACATAACCAACATTAGCAAATGCTTGCTCTACGGCAGCAACGGAACTTTTTAATGTATTGACACGAACATCAGTGGTGGCCATTTTGTTGGTGGCGATCATCTCCTCTTCAAAACGCTCGCCCAAGGCATTTTCAAGCATTGGTAAAATCCATTCGGGCACATTCAGCTTTACGTGCATAGGAGCGTTATCGATCACATTCAGATCGAGTTCAGCGAACCGTTCTAATTGGCCCGGTCGCAAGCGCTTGGGGCTGTACTTGTCGCCATCAAAGGTATCGTATAAATCGCCATCATCCATTTTTAGCAGCAAAGCAACCAGCATACGACTGTGCACGCCAAGGTCTTTACTGTTTAAAATGTACTCAAAACGCATTCGATTGCGCAAAATAGTGTAGAGATTTTCAGAAATGGCGGCTTTGTCTTTAGAGCCTATATACCGACGTTGCTTAAAGTAGCCCGACATAATTCGATCGGCAGGGTATTTTGTCTCTGCGATCTCATCCAATAACTCGATAGTGGCTTGAAGTTGTGCGGCGTGTCTCATGCTTTTATTCCGAAAAAAGTTGCTGTGCTCGGTAGCGCGCGACTATAACACTTTTTTACGGCGCTCAGATAACAACATTGGCGGCTTTACCAAGGCAAGATTGAGCCGTCCCAATTAAAAAATGAGCCCGTTTGTTTTGCTTGCAGCCCTCGAGTAAGGTTGCAAATTCGTTCAGCTGATTGATCCGGCGTGTAATTTTTGTCTTTTGATACGCCACTGGCAAATGGTTTTGAAAGCGGCCCTTGAGTAGTACCTGGGTGGATAGTCGCCAAACATGCCATTTTATTACTTCTCGCAATCTCAATCGACGCGGTTTTAAACATCATATTTAATGCCGCTTTTGAACTTCGATACCCATACCAACCACCTAACTGATTATCGGCGATGCTGCCCACCATGGCGCTCAGTGCAACCATCTGCGAAGGCTTAGTTTTATCCAAAAGAGGCGCGAAATGCTTTATACATAGGGATGGTAAAATCGTATTGATGCGAAAATATTCGAGTAGCGCATCTTCAGATAACTGACCTAGGCGTTTTTCGGGAGAGACTCTATTGTTATGCAGAGTACCGATAGAAATTATGATGCTGGTGAAAGAGCCCGCTTCCTTTAGTCGAGCAGCATGCTGCTTAAAACTTTCCTCGGTGTAGTCACAGTTTTCGCGTGACAAGGTATACAATTCGGTTTTCTGAGGCGCGGCGCCTGATTGATTCTCTAAGTACCTTACCAGAGCTGAACCAATGGTGCCGTTTGCGCCAATGATCAGCGTATTATTAACGTCTTTATTCATCGCTAAATAATTTCATACATCCAGTGAGTTAATTGTGACCCAAACCGACAATTCAATAAAAGTAGACGAGCAAAAACCTAGAGTATCCGTAAGCAGCAATAAAGCCACCGGCAGTATAGATAAAGCTACCGGCACTTTAAATAACGCTACCGGCACTGTAAAACGGTTAAACGCCGATGACATTCGAAGCATGGATCAGCGCCAACGAGTGCATTTCATCAACTCACTTTCTGGCTATAAGAGTGCTAACATTATCGGCACTCAGAACCAAAATGGCGCGACCAACGCTTGCATTGTTAGCTCGGTGATTCATCTCGGCGCTGACCCAGCTCTGATCGCATTTATTAACCGACCACACACAGCTGAGCGGAATACGCTTGATAATATTTACCAGACCGGCGTTTACACGGTCAATCATGTTAATTCGACTATTTTTGAAGACGCTCATCACACCTCGGCTCGCTATCCAGCAGCGATATCGGAGTTTGATCAGACCTCTTTGTGCGAATACTACACGGATTTTTCAGCGCCGTATGTGCAACAAAGTCGGATTAAAATGGGGGTTGAGTTTCGCCAAAAGATAGACATAGAACTAAATGGCACGGTGATGATTATTGGCGAGATTGTTGAAGTTCTACTTGACCCCGAACTGGTTGCCGATGATGGAAAAATAGACGTCGTTGCAGCGAAAACGGTTGCTGTCTCTGGTCTAGACGAATATCACATCGCCACCTCTTTAGGCCGATTAGAATACGCTAAGCCTCGAAAATAGTCATTTTAAAAAAAATTGAAAAAAATCCTTGAAATTAAATTGGCTGTCTCCAAATAGTTATTGTCAGCGTCGAGAGAGCTGACAAAGACGACTCAAAACTTGCGCTCACGAGAGGCGAATAATGAGTTTAACTTAAATTTTTATGGCTCAAAGGCGACTCACGCCGAGCATAAACTGGAGATTATTATGAACAGAATTGACCTTACCCCTTTGTATCGCAACAGTGTTGGCTATGACCGTTTCGGCTCACTATTAGACGCTGCGTTTCAAACAGAAAAAGCAACATCGGGCTACCCGCCTTACAACATCGAGGTAGTAGAAGAAAATAACTATGCGATCACTGTTGCTGTAGCCGGTTTTAAAGAAGCTGAAATTGAGTTACAGGTAGAAAATGGCGTGTTGACAGTACGAGGCAAGAAAGAAGCCACGGACTCAGAGAAAAGCTACTTACACCAAGGCATTGCCACCCGCTCCTTTGAGCGCAAGTTTAACCTCGCCGATCATATAGAAGTGGTCGGAGCCAATATGGCCGATGGTTTACTTACAGTGCAACTGGTGAAAGAAATACCAGAAGCGATGAAGCCACGCACTATTGCGATAAATGGCTCAACGACAAATGTAATTCAGCATAAAGAAAAAGCGGCCTAATAAAGCAAACGCTGCTTAAGTCAAAGCCGACTGTTACGCGAGTAACAGTCGGCTTTTTTGTGTGATCACGATCTTTTTCTGTGTGTGCGACTCGCCTTCTTCAGCCGCGACCTGTTTTGCCTCGACTCATCCTATTCGCAATCATCGTATTGACATCTAGCCCCCCCGCTCTATAATCGCCGCAGAACTTAGGTCCCGCCTTATGTCAAATGGCGGTTAAACTGGGAAGTTGGTGAAAATCCAACGCTGCCCCCGCAACGGTATTCAGAGATGCTTTTCAGCAACATCGAAAAGGCTCAGTAAGTCCGGAACCGGCCTAACAAAACCGAAATTTTGACTGATCTATTTAGTCACGAATTGGGTTTAGTTCTAGACCGTTGATGGAGCGGAGGGCTACCATCCAAGGCAAAGCAGATAGCCTTATTGCGACCGCAACTCGGCCCATGCCCTTCCTTGATACCTCGCTTTATCACCTTAAAAATTTACTTTTATAAGTACCGAATCATTCGGCACTAAGGTGTTAAAAAAATGAACAAATTAGTTAAAACCAGTTTGGCATTAGCCTGTATCGCTACGTCAAGCACTGCTCTGTCTCAAGAGATAGAAGAAGTTGTAATAACGGCCAAGAACAATCAATCGATTGAAGACGTATTGCAAACCATTCATGTTTTCAACCTGGACGATATCGAAGCCTCACAGGCACAAAGCATTCCAGCTTTGATCGATCAAATACCAGGCATTAGCTTCCGCGACTCAGGTGGTCGAGGCTCGACCACTGGCGTATTCTTACGTGGTGCCTCAAGCTCACAAACGATTGTATTAATAGACGGCGTACGCGTCGGCAGCGCAACGCTAGGCGCAGCGGCATTGAATAGTTACCCAATCGAAGCGATCGAGCGAATCGAGATTCTTAAAGGCCCATTCTCAGGCGTTTACGGTGCCGACGCTGCAGCAGGTGTTATTCAACTATTCACTAAGAAAGGCGGCAACGGCCTTGGCTCTGTTCAAGCATCGGTTGGCAGCGATTCCTTAGAAGAGTTTGATGTCTCATTTAACGCCGGTGATGCGCGCAACAGCCTGCATTTTTCAGCCCACAGCGAAACCACAGACGGTATAGACCGAACCACTATTCAGAGCGGCGGTAACGACGATATCGACGGCTTTAAAGAAACCGCATTTGCACTCGGTGGTAAGCTTAGTTTTGGCGAATTCACCAGCGCTAGCATCAATCTACTAGCAACCGACAGTACGGTCGATTTTGATAATACCTTTGGTACAGATCCTGGGCTGCAAACTGAATCTGAAACGCTCAGTTCAGCGCTCAGTTTGAACACTCAATTGAGCGACAGCATCGACTGGAACATCACCCTTGGCTCGAACAAAGACCAAGCGGAGACTAATGGTGCTTTCCCGTCTGATTTAACCACCAACCGAGACACGGCTGGCACCGAATTGATATTCACGCTGGGCGGCGAGTCAGTATTGACCGCAGGCGTTGATTACTATGAAGAAGACATAAAGTCTCCGACCACTACGTTTCCAATAACAAACCGCGACAATAAAGGTGCGTTCACGCAATTTACGACGCGCGCCGGCGCGCTTGGCTTTGCGGCAAGTTTACGTTACGACGACAACTCAGCCTACGGTACGGAAACCAATGGCAGTATCGCAATGAGCTATCAGCTGTCTGATAGTATTGACGCAACAGTGAGCTATGGCACCGCCTTTTCAGCTCCGTCGTTTAACTTTTTATACTTTCCGTTTTTCGGTAACCCCGATTTGTTACCGGAAGAATCTGAAAGCTTCGAAGTAAAGCTAGACGGTAATACTGGCGATATTAGCTGGTATGTAGCGGCCTATAAAAGTGACTTCGAGAACTTATTTAGCTTTGATTCAAATACCTTCTTAGCGGCCAACGTCGGCGAAGCCGAAATCGAAGGCGTTGAAGCAAGTTTGTCGACCGCATTGGCAGGCTGGGATTTAACCCTTGCCGCTGATTTATTGTCGGCCACAAATAAGCAAACTGGCATCGAGCTAGATGACCGAGCTGAGCAAACTATCGCGCTCTTGGCATCAAAAAACTTTGGCAAACTCGACCTAGAATTCAAAGCGAAATCAGAAAATGGTCGCTATGATCGATCCGGCACCGAACTTGCCAGCTACACTTTATTTGATATCAATGCGAGCTACCAAATTAACGATAGTTTGTCGCTATTTGCCAAAGTTGATAATCTCTTCGATAAAGATTACACGGTGAATTTAATTAGCGCCACTGAACGTTATAACACCCAAGGCCGACAAGCTAAAATATGCCTGAGACTTAATTTTTAGTAGCTCCGATTAGCTATGCTTTTCAACGCCGTTGAGCAATTAACGCTTTGACAAATAGGGCTCTTGCTTCAAATCTCATAGTTAGAGTTGGACTTGGGCCCTTTTTACTTATACTGATGCCATGACTAAAGACGATAAAGATAAAATCAGACTCAGCGAAGAGCAGCTGCATAAACAAAAAATGCAGACTCAAAAAGAACGGGTTGATTCGCAAATTGCTAAAAACTCGATAGAACGCGGGGTGGCTATTTTGATGACCGGTAATGGTAAGGGCAAGACCAGTTCAGCCTTTGGTATGGTTTTTCGGGCGCTTGGTTACGGACAAAAAGTCGGTATCGTTCAATTCATCAAAGGCGCGCAGGAATCAGGCGAAGTTAATTTTATTAATGACCACTGCCCGAACGCCGTACTGTATCAAATGGGCACTGGCTTCACTTGGAACACGCAAGACAAAGCCGCTGACATAGCCGCTTCTGAGAGAACCTGGGAAGTCGCTAAAGAAATGTTAGCCGACGACTCCTATGATTTAGTGGTGCTCGACGAGTTGACCTACATGATCGGTTACAAATATTTAGACCGCAACGCAATCGTAGAGGCTATTAGTAAACGCCCTCATGAGCAAAGCGTAGTGGTTACTGGCCGAGGTGGTGGTCGCGAGCTTCGAGAAATTATGGACACCGTATCTGACGTGAAGAATATCAAACATGGCTATAAGGCGGGCATCAAGGCTCGCCGAGGTGTGGACTGTTAAGGTGGCAATAGACACCCAAACGATTTTTAGATCGCCAAATACGGTGATGGTGCAAGGGTGCACCTCAGATGCAGGCAAAAGCGTTATGGTAGCCGGCTTATGCCGTGTAATTGCCCGTCACGGCACCTTAGTAGCACCATTTAAACCACAGAACATGGCACTTAATAGTGCGGTTACCATCGACGGCGGCGAGATAGGCCGAGCCCAGGCGGTACAGGCACAGGCCTGTAATTTGGAACCGCACACCGACATGAACCCTATTCTATTAAAACCATCGAGTGACACCGGAGCGCAAGTAATTGTGCATGGCCGAGTAGTCACAGCGATGCAAGCAGCCCAATACCATGACTACAAAAAAGTGGCCATGACGGCGGTTATCGAATCGCATACTCGCCTTCAAGCGAAGTTCACTAAGATCGTAGTCGAAGGTGCTGGTAGCCCCGCCGAAATCAATTTGCGTGCAAACGACATTGCAAATATGGGTTTTGCCGAAAAGGTCGATTGCCCAGTTGTATTAATTGCCGATATTGATCGAGGTGGCGTGTTTGCTCACTTGGTTGGAACCTTAGACCTCTTGGAGCCGAGCGAGCAACAGCGTGTGGTCGGCTTTATCATTAACCGTTTTCGCGGCGATATCGGCTTGCTTGAATCCGGGCTTACTTGGCTAGAACAACGCACCGGCAAACCGGTTATTGGCGTGGTTCCCTACCTGACTGATTTTTTCTTAGACGCCGAAGACGCGATATCTACCGCACAAGTTACTAGCGGAAACAGACAAAAATTTAAAATAGTGGTGCCGGTTCTGCCGAGAATTAGTAATCATACTGACTTTGATGCGCTGCGCATGCACCCTGATGTTGATCTGCAATTTGTATCAGTCAACCAACAGCAGATTCAAGCCGATTTAATTATTCTGCCGGGGTCAAAAAACGTGCTAGGCGATTTAGCGTCTCTTAAGGCCGCGGGTTGGGAGAGCATCTTAAAACGCCACATCCGATATGGCGGTAAGGTAATTGGTATTTGCGGTGGCTACCAAATGCTCGGTGGTTTGATTTCAGACCCAGATGCCATCGAGACTAAGTTAGGTAGCGTTGATGGCAAATACCGTCTTGTTGATGCTGATGGCGAACTGCTGTTTCATTTTGTATTGGTTCTGTTTTAGGCGGCTTGGCATATAAGGCTT
>JAFMHC010000160.1 GCA_017854775.1 Gammaproteobacteria bacterium
ATAACCGTAGCAAACGGTAAAATGACGTTTAGTTTTCAATTGTTTTGCTAGAAAAGTGCGGTAGCGCGCTACTACGCTTATATAGCACTAACATTGAACATATTTATCATTTTACGTTTGAGTTTGAGTCACGCGCAGATCGCTAAAAACTATGATCCTAGTGTAATCAACTTCGATCTGCAAACAATGACAAGTAATCGTGATGAAATGGACATTTACTTGATCAGAGGCTCCTTAAGCCACTGAGTTAGCTAATGCCAATAACATTATGGAGCAGGCTGGTTATTTGTTAGGTTCACTACGACTGATGAGCTTGATTGTTCCGCGGTGTCGAAGACTTCGACGGTATGCTTTTTCTCCTTGCTAGCAAGGCTTAATGCACGCAGATGCGCCTGCCATAATTGTAAAGTGCTTAACTTTTCATGCTGTTTTGTCTCTATAATCAACTGCTCTTCAATGTCGCTCATCGCTGGCCCCTGTCGCTTGACTTAATATTGAGTTTGTATCTGTTCCTGTAATGATGTCAATTATCCAGCGTTTTACAAAAATTTACTCTTGGCAATAGGTTCACCCTTCTATAACTTTAGTTCATCAGGTCCGATAGCATTGGATACGGCGCTATCCACTGCGGGTTTATTGATCGAACTTTATTCGCTTACTGACAAATTCACGCTTTAAGCTGCCGTTGAAACTTAATGCAATGGGCTTAATTGAAACGCCTAAAGCCGTCAATAAAGCCTGGCATAATGCGTCGCGCTTTAGCCTGAGTTATGATAACCGTACTTAACTATGGCGTTAATGTTCAAGAGGCGCTAATGTTCAAGAGGCACTGTGTTAAAAAGGCGCTGTGTTCACAAGGCACATGGTAATTAATCAAGCCACAGCGAACTACCTACAGCTTTAATCTTACCGTCAAACATTATGTCACTTATTTATACGCTCTCTAGCCAGCCAACCGAACTTATTCAATCGGCAATTAATTACTTAATGGTTGGGCGGAAAGTTGCGTTGATGACATTGGTAGGTATCGAGGGTAATGCGCCTTATCCTGTAGGTTCTCAAATGTTGGTAACTGATGAAGGCGACTACCTTGGTCAAATTACTGGCGGCTGTGCCGAGACCGCCATTGCTGATCAAGCCCTGCTGTTAATGGATAGGCGTGAAAACACTACCTTGCGCTATGGCCTCGATTCGCCTTTTTTTGATATTCGATTGCCTTGCGGATCAGGGATTGATGTCTATTTTGATACCTCGATTACGTTAGAAAATCTAAGCCTAATCGCCGCACAGCTTGAGCAAAGGCGGGTCTATCCTCAGATCTTGAATACCGCTGTCGGCGCATTTAAGAAAACCTACTTACCCAATGCTCGTTTAATACTGTTTGGACAAGGTCCTATTTTAGTATTGTTAGCCGAACTTGCGATTAGGTCGGGTTTCGATGTTGCCTGCGTAGCGCAAAACCAACATACCGAGAAACTACTTGCATCGGCTGGGCTGGCAGCGCTATCACTAGAGCGGGCTCGCACTGAATTCGCCTTAGAGCTTGATGAGTTCGGCGCTATGGTTAGCTTATTTCACGAACACGAACTAGAAGTAGAGCTGCTCGCTGAGGCACTTAAAACTAAAGCCTTTTACATTGGCGCTCTCGGCAGTAGGCGTACTCACGCAGCGCGCCTTGAGAGTTTAAAAATTCACGCTGTCGAGACATCACAATTTGAGCGAATTTGCGGCCCAGTTGGTTTGGATATTGGCGCTAATACCCCAGCACACATCGCGGTATCAATCTTGGCTGAGATTATTCAAAAGATGAATCAGCGCACGCTATGATTGACTCGAGTAATGTCACTTGCGTAATTTTAGCGTCGGGGGCAAGTACAAGATTCGGCCGATCAAAAATGCTTCATCAATTGGACGAGGGTATCTCGATTCTCGCCAAGACCATCGGTATTTACCGCGCTATATTTGATCAAGTTAATGTGGTCGTACGCCACGATGATAAGGCCGTGATTCGTCTGGTTGAGCAGCAAGGCGCAAACGGCATTATTAATATCAACTCTGAACTAGGATTAAGCCAGAGTATTATCGCAGGCGTCGAGGGCGTAACGCAGCCCAAAGCATGGTTGTTAGCATTGGGCGATATGCCGTATGTATCAAGTGACACAATTAGATCACTGATGCTACGCGCATCTTTAACTGAAATAGTGGTGCCCAGAACCAGCATCGGCAATGGCAACCCCATTGCATTTGGTGCACAATTTAAGAAACAATTATTGGGTCTTACTGGAGATGTTGGTGCTAAGCATTTGCTCAAACTTAATGCTCAGCACGTGAGCTTTTATGACTGCCAGGATACTGGGATTCATCACGATATAGATCGAATTAGCGATATCTTATAGCCCTAGTGCTAAGACTTAAGTGCTAAGACTTAAGTGCTAAGACTTAAGTGCTAAGACTTAAGTGCTAAGGCTGAGTAATTACGAGAACCCATTATTGATAAGCATCCGGGCAGCGCTGTTTAGTCGTGACTAGATATTCTAGCTATTGGCAAAATCACTGAGCGCTTGGTCTGCGAGTCTAAAGACCGTCCAACCGGGCTTAGTCTTGGCCCCCATTGCTTGATAGAACTTTATTGACGGCTCGTTCCAATCTAAAACGCTCCACTCAACTCGTCCAAAATTCTTCTTAACGGCGATTTTTGACAATTCCTTCAGCAGTGCTTTGCCAGCGCCAAGGCCTCGTGATTCTGGTGTCACGTAAAGGTCTTCGAGATAAATCCCGTGTTGGCCAAGCCAAGTAGAGAAGCTGAAAAAGTACAGCGCAAAGCCGACCGACTCGCCGTTAAACTCAGCGATTAAGCAGTGTGCCTGAGGGTTATCGCAGAAAAGGGCGCTTCTGAAATGTTCAGAGGTAGCAACAACAGCATCTTCTTCTTTCTCGTAGATAGCGAGGTCGATCACGAACTGAAATATTTGCTCTACGTCGTCGATAGTAGCGGGTCTAATGGTAAGTAGATTCATAGGTCGGTGCCTGCTCGAGAGAGGTTAGATAGAATTATGTTTTGAGTAAACCGGCATCTGTTTACCAGCGGCAACGTCAGCGACTACGATGACGGCAAAATGTAGCGTTGCAGATCGGCGATTTCCGATAATGCCTGAGACGATGCTAACAGCGTTACAAACGGTTGCAATAGCGGTACTTGACTCAGCTTTCATGAGGCCGATATTGGCGCAAACGTAGCGCTGGTTAAATTTGCAAGATCGCTGGCGCTCAACTCGATCTCTAAGCCTCGTTTGCCCGCACTTACAAATATTGTACTGAAATTATTGGCGCTACTATCGATGATTGTGGTTAACGGCTTGCGCTGACCAATCGGGCTGACACCGCCAAGTACGTAACCACTACTTCGCTGGACTTTAAGTTTGTCGGCCATGGCTGCCTTTTTTGCATTTGCAGCGTTAGCGATGGCTTTTAAGTTCAGAGAGCCACTAACCGGAACGACACCGACCGCCAGTTCCCCGCTATTGAGTTCGACGACCAATGTTTTGAAAACTTGTTTTGGATCAGCGCCTAAACTCACTGCAGCTTCGTCACCATAAGACTCAGCTTTTGAGTTATGTTGATATTGGTGTACGGTAAATGCAACCTTATACTTAGTTGCTAACTCTATTGCCGGAGTCACAGTGCGCTGTTTATTGATTTGGCGACCGAATTAATCGCCTTTAAGGTAGCGTACATAGCCGCTACAACCTGATTAGAATCAACACCACGGGTGGTCATTCTGCGGCCATTTTCTAGCTCCCAGGTAATGCTGGCTTCGGTCAATGCATTGGTTTTGCCGCCTTTGGGTATGTGCACTTGATAGTCTAGAAGTTTGGGCCGGCTTAGCTCAGGGTATTCAATTAAAATATCATCCAAGGCATCAACAAAAGCGTCATACGCACCGTTGCCTTGGCCTGTTTCTGTGTGCGTCTTACCATCAATACTTACAATTAAGCGCGTCTCTGATTCCCCGTTTAGTTGGCTAGAGGTTTTGCAATCGACCAAGACCACTCGCTGAGAGTCTCTGCTTTCGAGCACGTCAGCGATGATAAACGGTAAGTCTTCAGAGGTGACAATTTGCTTTAAGTCACCGAGTTCAATTACTTTTTTAAGAACCTTTTTCTGGTCATCGGCGCTTAATTTAATACCAAGCTCATCTAAGTTGTTCTCGAGTGAGGCTTTGCCAGCAAGTTTGCCCAACGCATATTTACGTTTACGCGCAAAGCGCTCCGGCGAAAGCTTAGTAACATAAAGGTTACCTTTTTTATCACCATCGGCATGAATTCCTGCTGTTTGGGTAAACACGTCTCGGCCCAGAATCGGGGCATTGCCAGCAACGAACTTACCAGAAAAACTTTCAACCATCTGACTGATGTCTACGATGTGTTTCTCGTTAATGTTCAGCTCAATGCCCATTTTGTCGCGCAGCACCACTGACACTTCGGCCAATGATGCATTACCTGCGCGCTCGCCCAAGCAATTAATAGTGCAGTGTATCGAGTTGATTCCAGCATTTACCGCCGCCATAACATTAGCGGTGGCAAGGCCATAATCATTGTGCGGGTGAAAATCGAAATTCAACTCAGGAAAGCGCGTGATCATATCGCTCATGGCGGTGCTCACTTCACTCGGAGACATCACCCCTAAGGTATCGGGTAACATAAAGTGGCCGATCTCGCAGTTGCGCAACGACTCGACCAAGTTATACACGTAATCTGTCGAATCGACATAGCCATTCGACCAGTCCTCGAGATAGATGTTTACCGATACGTCTTGCGAATGCGCGTACTCAATAGTTTGCTTGATGCGCTCTATGTGCTGCTCAGGCTGTTGACGAAGCTGTGTTAAGCAATGCTTTTTGCTGCCTTTGGCGAGTAAGTTAATTACTTTTCCGCCAGCGCCCGTGATCCAATCAACGCTACGGTCTAGGTCAACGAAACCGAGTACCTCAACCTTGTGCAGGTGGCCGTTACTGGCGGCCCAACTGTTGATCTTCTTTACCGCTTCCTGTTCGCCTTGAGATACTCCGGCCGACGCGACCTCAATGCGATCAACATTCAATCGGCCCAATAATGCCTGCGCCAAGCTAAGCTTTTCGCCAGGAGCAAATGATACGCCCTGAGTTTGTTCGCCATCACGCAGCGTAGTGTCCATCAGGCTGACTTTACGCTTACCGTGTTGCTTCTCAATTGGAGCTCTGGGTTGGCCCTTTTTATCGTTCTGCGGCATTACTAATTCTCTTTTTGTTAAGCGTTAACTATATCGATTTTTGTCTACTAAATAAAAGTATTTACGTGCTCATTAGAGGGCCTATCTACTATCAAAAAAGGGCAACCGAAGTTGCCCTTAATCGTTGCTATGCTAGCGTATACCTTAAGAAACCCACAACCAAGGAAATGTCTCCTTGTGCTTAGCCTCGAAGCTATCGATTCTATCAGTGTGAGCGAGTGTCAAACCGATATCGTCTAGGCCATTGGCCAAATTATGTTTGCGAAAACCATCAATATCGAAACTAACGCTTATACCACCCGGAGTGGAGACTTTTTGCTTGTCTAAGTCAATACTGAATTCAACGCCTTGGTTGGCCGAGATTTCGGACATTAATGCCTTTAACGTATCGGCATCAACAACTATCGGCAGAATACCGTTTTTAAAGCAGTTGTTATAAAAGATATCGGCGAAGCTAGTTGAAATAATAGTGTTGAAACCATAGTCCTCAATTGCCCATGGTGCATGCTCGCGGGATGAGCCGCAACCAAAATTATCGCCGACTACAAGTACTTTAGCGCCGTCAAACTTGGGATTGTTGAGCTCAAATTCAGCGTTCGGCGTGCCGTCTTCGTTGAAACGCCAGTCGTGGAATAGGTGCTGTCCAAAGCCGGTGCGTTCAACTTTCTTCAAAAATTGTTTAGCAATGATCTGATCGGTATCAACATTGCTGCGATTCATCAACGCCGCAACGCTGGTGTGATTTGTGTATTTTTCCATGATGTTTATTCTACTCAGTGCTTAAGTTAGTGCTTAAGTTAGTGCTTAAGAATTATCGAGTTGACGAATGTCAACAAAGCGACCAGCGCCCGCTGTTGCTGCGGCCATCGCCGGAGACACCAGGTGAGTACGTCCCCCTTTGCCTTGTCGGCCTTCGAAGTTACGGTTTGAAGTCGAGGCACAACGTTCGCCTGGTTTTAGCTGATCGCCGTTCATAGCCAAACACATTGAGCAACCTGGCTCGCGCCACTCCCAACCTGCATCGGTAAAAATCTTATCTAAACCTTCTTGTTCAGCTTGCGCTTTAACAAGGTAAGAGCCGGGTACTGCGATAGCCGTAACACGCGATGGTACCTTGGTGCCTTTGGCTACTGCTGCTGCAGCACGAAAGTCTTCGATGCGAGAGTTAGTGCACGACCCTAAAAAGACGAAATCTACCTCGATATCAGTCATCTTTGTGCCAGGCTCTAAGCCCATATAGTCCAACGCGCTTTTGCAAGCAATGGCTTTGCCTTCATTCTCGAAATCACCCGGTGCCGGTACATATTGATCAACCGGCACAACTTGCTCAGGCGAGGTGCCCCAAGTAACTTGAGGCGCAATGTCTTCGGCACGAAATTCGATGACTGAATCAAATTTAGAACCTTCGTCACTTGGCAGCGACTTCCAGTAAGTAACAGCTCGATCCCAGTAGTCGCCCTTAGGGGCAAACTCTTTACCCTCCAAGAAATCGATAGTCTTCTGATCGGGTGCAACCAAACCTGCACGAGCACCCGATTCAATTGCCATGTTACAAAGCGTCATACGGCCTTGCATTGAAAGTGCTTCAATCGCTTCGCCAGCATATTCGATCACATAGCCATTTCCGCCAGCGGTACCGATTTTACCGATGACCGCCAATGCAATGTCTTTAGCGGTACTGAATTTTGATAGTTTGCCATCAACCTTGACCAGCATGGTTTTCGACTTCAACTGAGGCAGACATTGAGTCGCCATTACATGCTCAACCTCAGAGGTGCCTATGCCAAACGCAAGTGCGCCAAAGGCACCATGAGTGGCGGTGTGCGAGTCGCCACAGACCGTAGTCATTCCCGGATGAACAAAACCATGCTCAGGCACAACAACGTGAATAATGCCGTTGTTCTTGCTCTTCATGTCATACAAGATCAAGCCATGCTCTTGGCAATTATCCATCATTGTTTGCACTTGCTTGGCGCCAATTGGGTCTGGCAAGTTCAAACGATCAGCTAACTTGGTTGGTACGCAATGGTCCAAAGTCGCCAAGATGCTGTGATTATTGCGGATAGGGCGGTTAGCAATTTTTAAGCCCTCAAATGCCTGCGGCGAAGTCACCTCGTGCATTAGGTGGCGATCAACGTACATTAATGGCGCTTGGCCTTCTTCTTGGTGCACAAAATGTGCGTCCCAAATTTTTTCATACATGGTCTTTGCCATGGGATACCTCAATGGTGTAGCGGTTATTCTTAAGCTCGGTGGGGATATTTTATCTTTCTCAAACCTTGTTTTATAGTCTCTACCGTCAGCGGTGTAGGCTTATTTAAGGTCTAACGAGCACCTATTAATAATAGCGAACGCTATTGATAATACAAATTCATTGTTTTTATAATGTGGATTCCAAATTGGAATATATAAATGTTTTATAAACCCGTTAAAAAATTATGGACATATCATCACTACAGGCGTTTATTACCGTTGCGCGTTATCAATCGTTTTCACAAGCATCAGATAAATTGTTTGTAACTCAACCGGCCATTAGTAAACGCGTAGCGGCTTTAGAAGAAGAATTAGGCACACGGTTATTCAATAGGATTGCGCGGCAGGTTAGCCTTACAGAAGCAGGCAAACAATTGTTGCCCAAAGCACAAGAGGTGGTAAACCAAGCTCAGGATATGCATCGTTATGCGTCTAATTTAAACGATGATATGAGTGGCGTTTTATCCGTTGCTATTGCGCATCATATTGGACTGCATCGAATGCCGCCAATTTTAAAAGCGTTTAATGAAATGCACTCCAAGGTAACGCTGGATATCAGGTTTGAAGATTCAGATAAAGCCTTTCTTGGGGTAGAGCAGGGCGATATTGAGTTCGCAGTAATTACCTTGCCGAATGTATTGCCTGATAAACTGATCAAACAAGTCATTTGGCAAGATGACCTGAATGTTGTGGTCGGAAATGATCATCCTTTAGCTGAAGGCATAACAGGTGCTACTAAAAAAGTAACACTATCTGAGTTAGCCAATTACCCGTGTGTTTTGACCAGTCAAGACACTCAGACGCATCAAATAATTTATCGAGAATTCAAAAAACAAAACTTAGAATTAGACGTGCAAATGCAAACCAATAACCTCGAAACCTTAAAAATGCTTACCGCCGCAGGCATTGGTTGGTCAGTATTGCCCAAAACCATGAACGATACTTCAATAACGGTTCTTAATACCAATGTGCTATTTTCGAGGGAACTTGGCTTAGTCATTCACAACAAACGCACACTCTCAAAAGCCGCACACGTTCTGAAAACCTTGACCGAAAATGGCTAGACTGCGTCAATGCCATTATCGGCTTTAGTACCCTCCGATGTAATTACTAATTTTCCCGATAGGTATGGGCCTATTACTACGCGAGTCATTAGCAATAATCTAAAAATAGACCTAACGGGTAAAGGCGTAACCTCCATTTATGACTGCATTAAGGCCTGTGATAACGACGTACTAAGCTCAAATGAAAAAGATGGCTTGTAAACAACTCGGTAGTGCTTGCGACCTAGAGTTTAAAGCGAATACCGCTGATGAAATTGTCGGTTTGATTAAAAAAAGGGCATTGACATGTTTCAGAAAAATGATGAAGCACTTCTTGCCGTGACGCAAAAAATGCAAAGTTTGATGCAAAAAACGAATGTTATGAAAGAGTGGCTTGAGTCAAAGAAAACAGAGTTTGAAGAATCACCCAGCCTACTAGTTTTTAATTTAAGTGTGTTGGTTGACGGTCTATCTTTTGAAAAATAGCATAAATTGACGCCTCTTCAACTACTCGATCAAGCGGGCTAGTTGTGCCTGCGTAATGTTTTCCGATAATGTGCGTATAAATTTGCGTGGTTTTAACATCAGTATGGCCGAGCAGTTCTTGCACCGTTCGAATATCAGTGCCAGATTCTAGTAACTGTGTTGCAAAACTGTGCCGAAAGGTATGACAGGTAACTCTTTTATGTATATTTGCTTTTTCAGTCGCTCGCTTTAACGCCTTACGGATTATCGTGGTATGTAAATGGTGACGACACAGCTTATTGTTAACTGGGTGATTACAAACCCCAACAGAAGGGAATAAAAACATCCAACTTGGATTGCGATAAGCTGAAGGGTATTTTTTACTAAGAGCTACTGGCATAGATGGGCCAATACCATCAAGATTGTCTTTTTCTTGAATGATTAAAGACTTAGCGATTTGCTCATATAATTTATCTACTAAGTTACGACTCAACAAAGTTACTCGGTCTTTATTTCCTTTACCGTTGCGTATCGTCACACTGAATTGCTCAAAATCAATATCTTGTACTCGTAGCCCCATCGCCTCGGACACCCTAAGCCCACTTCCATACATCATTTTAACGATTAACTGATGCACGCCTTCAAGCTTATCAATAATAGACATTGCCTCGCTTGCCGTTAGAACTGTTGGAAGGTGTCGTGGTTTAGTAGCTAAAGTGAACCCAAGATTGGTAATTGGTTGCTCTAATATTTTTGAATACAAAAACATTAGAGCATTGAGGGCGATACGCTGTGTGTTAGAAGTAACGTGACGATCCGATGCTAAATAACTCAAATACTCAACAACCTCTTCTTTACCCATTTCAGAAGGGTGACGACGTTTATGAAATCGAATGAAATTTTTAATCCAATATAAATAACTTTGCTCTGTACGAATACTGTATCCGCGCAAGCGCATAGTTCTGCGAATCGATTCTATG
>JAFMHC010000161.1 GCA_017854775.1 Gammaproteobacteria bacterium
CTAGCGCAAATGTGACTGTGGCTGTAAGGCCAGGCGCCAGCTGCTCAAACTGTCGTGCTCGAAGTGTTGCGCGGCCCATCGGCGCCAATAAACGAGCGCGATAAGCCAAGTGTTAGCGGTAACACCCAATTGAAATTATCGCGCCAGATTCGGGAATTAGACTCGCAGGGGCGCCGTGTACCGATTGCTGTTAGGAAAATGCCGTCAATCTGGCATCAATCAACTGATGCAGGATCTTGGCGAAGCCTATAGCTCTGATCACCCAGATTTATGCATGCTCGGTGGCGGCAATCCGGCGTTTATTCCAGCAGCCCAAGAATTGTTTGGCAAGGAGATGGCGCGCCTGATCGATAATAATTTGTTTCAACGAATGGTTGGTATTTATGACGGCCCTCACGGAGAGCAGAGTTTTCGTGAGGTGCTGGCCAACTACCTAAACAAGCAGTTTGACTGGAGCATTAGCGCCGAAAACATCTCGCTAACCAATGGCAGTCAGAATAGTTTCTTCTATCTTTTCAATGCCTTGGCCGGTGAGATGCCGGACGGCAGTTTCAAGAAGATCATGTTCCCCCTATCTCCTGAGTACGTGGGCTATGCCGACTCTGGACTAAGCGAAAACATGTTTGTCTCTAACCGCCCAAATATTGAGCACCTCGAGAATAAGCAATTTAAATATCGGGTTAACTTCGACGAGCTAGAAATTGGTGATGACATAGCCGCCATTTGCCTGTCTCGTCCTACCAACCCGACCGGCAACGTGGTTAGCAACCGAGAATTAGCTCGGCTTGATGAACTCGCTCGGCAGCACGAGATTCCGTTAATTGTCGATAACGCCTACGGTCAGCCGTTTCCAAATGTGATCTACGCCGATGCCGATTTAAGCTGGAATCAAAATACCGTGCTCTGCATGTCGCTGTCAAAACTCGGCTTGCCAGGTGCGCGCACGGGTATCGTGATCGCTAACAAAGAAATCACCAACACGATTAGCGCACTCAGTGGCATTATAACCCTTGCTCCGAATAGTGTCGGCGCGGCATTGATGACGCGCATGATTGAAGACGGAGAAATGGGACATCTCACCGAAAATATTATCAAACCGTTTTATCGCACGCAGCTGGACGCCGCAATTGAGGTGTTTAACCAAGTATTCGCTGATTTACCGGTGCTGATGCATAAACCCGAAGGCGCTTTCTTTCTGTGGCTATGGTGCCAAGACCTGCCGATAACGACTAAAGAACTCTACGCCAGACTCAAAGCTCGGCAAGTATTCGTGATTCCCGGCGAAGACTTTTTCATCGACATTGACCCTAGCTGGCCGCACACCAAGCAATGCCTGAGAATCAATTACGGCCAACCGACTGAAAAGCTCCGTGCAGGCTTTGAAGTTTTAGCCGCCGAGTTACGTCTATTGTACGGATTGTAGGATCCTGATGGCGACTCGATTTAGACCGTTTACGGCAAATATTCACTCGCGTAAGCAATGCAGCGTCAGCGTCTTAGGCTATAATGCGCGGCTGATCGACGATGTAATTAGTTAACTGCCCCATGCCTACTCAAAATATGTCCGCACCGAAAATTGGTTTTATTAGCTTAGGCTGTCCAAAAGCCTTGGTCGATTCCGAATTGATCCTTACCGAGCTTCGCACTAATGGCTATGAGATTGTACCAACCTATCAAGACGCCGACATGGTTGTGGTTAACACCTGTGGCTTTATCGATTCGGCCAAGAAAGAGTCGCTTGATACGATCGGTGAAGCGCTGCACGAGAACGGCAAAGTAATTGTAACCGGCTGTATGGGCGCCAAGGCCAGCGACATTACCGACATACACCCCAGCGTATTAGATGTGTCGGGCCCGCATGCCTACGCGCAAGTATTAGGGGCGGTTCAGGAGCATTTGCCATACAAGGCCCCGTATGACCCTCATCTAGATCTTATGCCGCCGCATGGCATAAAACTAACTCCTAGGCATTACGCTTATCTGAAAATTTCAGAGGGCTGTAACCATCGCTGCAGCTTCTGCATTATCCCATCAATGCGCGGTGATTTGGTCAGCAGACCGGCCAACGACGTGGTCGCGGAGGCTGAGGGCTTAGTCAAATCAGGGGTAAAAGAACTTCTGGTTATTTCACAAGACACCTCGGCTTACGGCATAGACACTAAGTACCGAACCACGTTTCATAACGGCAAGCCGGTTAGAACTAAAATGATCGACCTATGCCATGCGCTAGGTGAGATTGGCACCGAGCAGTCACCTTGGGTACGCTTACATTACGTTTATCCGTACCCGCATGTCGACAATATTATTCCGTTGATGGCTGAAGATAAGATACTGCCGTATCTGGATATTCCATTTCAACATGCTTCGCCGAAGATTTTAAAAGCAATGAAGCGACCAGGGGCTATTCATAAAACCCTTAGCCGTATCAAAATGTGGCGAGAGACCTGCCCAGACTTAACCATCCGCAGCACCTTTATCGTTGGTTTCCCCGGCGAAACTGACGATGACTTTAAACAGTTACTGGACTTTATTGATGAGGCTCAGCTTGATCGAGTTGGGGCATTTACCTACTCACCGGTACAAGGCGCATCTGCCAACGCGCTTGAAGGTCACGTAGCTGACGAGGTAAAGCAAGAGCGATTGGCCGAGTTCATGGGTCTGCAGGCAAAAATAAGCACCGATAAACTGACAAAAAAAATTGGCAAAACAATCGACGTAATCATTGATGAGGTTGACGACGAAGGTGCCGTTGCCCGTAGCAAAGCCGATGCCCCTGAAATTGATGGCGTGGTTTATATCAATGGTGAAACTCAGCATACCGCTGGAGATATAATAAGTGTGACTGTACACGCCAGTGACGAGCATGATTTGTGGGCTAATAGCTGATTTAGGTTTTAGCTAGCTTGGGGTTTGCGAGGAAACACCTTGATAATTAGAACTAATAGCAAAACCTATTAATACAAGAATTCCACCACCCCCTCATACCTCCCCTGTTAAGATTATTGACTATCTAAATTAACAGCAGAATAAACATGCTCGATCAATTGTTTTCAATGAAGGGGAAAACCTGTGTTGTCACGGGTGGCTCACGTGGGCTTGGCTATTACATGGCTAAGGGCTTTTTATGCGCGGGCGCAAAGCGCGTGTACATTACCGCTCGCAAAGCTGAGGCCTGCATAAAGGCGGCTAAAGAGTTATCTGAATTCGGCGAGTGCATTGCCATTCCTGGAAACATTGGCTCGATGGAAGAAATATCAGCCTTAGTTAAAGAGCTGACCGAGCGTGAAACGTCAATTGACGTGTTGGTAAACAATGCTGGCACTGGCTGGATGGAAAAGCTCGAAGACTTCTCCGAAGTGGGCTGGGACCGAGTAATGGACCTAAATGTTAAATCGCCTTTCTTTCTAACCAAAGAATTGATACCGCTATTGAGTGCCGGGGCGAGTCATGAGAGCACATCAAGCGTCATTAATATTGGCTCAGTTGCCGGCATTTGTGGTGAGACCTACACCTTCAGTTATGCTCCAAGCAAGGCGGCTATTCATCAGCTGACGCGCAACCTTGCTGTGGCGCTAAGTGATCGACACATTCGCGTAAACGCCATCGCTCCTGGGCGTTTCTTCTCCAAAATGACTGAATACGCTAGCCAAGATAAAGACCAATACGAGGCTGAAATAGCCATTATGCCACTTCATCGTTGGGGCTCGGAAACGGACATAAGTGGAGTCGCAATTATGCTCGCCAGTACCGCTGGTGCCTTTATTACGGGGCAAATCATTCCAGTCGATGGCGGGACTACCCTAGTTAGATAGCGAGTTAGATAGCGAGTTAGATAGCGAGTTAGATAAACATCATTGAATTGATTCGACATGGTTCATTCTTGGCAGAGCCTAGAATGAACCACTTATTATGCTAACAATACGCTAATCGTCGTACTCGTATTCACCATAGGTATCTGATTGAATCAGGTTCTCTTTGTAATAACGCAATTCTTCAATAGATTCCTTAATATCATCCAATGCTTTGTGCGTTGATCGCTTGTTCAAACCAGGCAAGATGCTAGGTGACCATTGACGGGCAACTTCCTTAAACGAGCTGACATCAATATTACGGTAATGCAGCCATTCGCTTAACTCGGGCATATACTTATATAAAAAACGACGGTCTTGGCAAATACTGTTGCCACACAAAGGCGCGCGGTTGTTTAAAGTGTGCCGTTGAATAAAATCAAGCGTCTCGATTTCAGCTTGTCGTTCGGTAACACGCGAAACTTTGACACGGTTCACCAGCCCTGTTTTATTGTGTGTGCGAGTATTCCATTCATCCATACCGTCGATCAGTTCTTGCGGTTGGTGAATCACGATAACCGGGCCTTCGGCGATGGTTCTTAGGTCACCGTCGGTGATAATTGTAGCCATCTCGATGATGCGATCTTTTTCAGGATCTAAACCCGTCATTTCCAGGTCCATCCAGACCCAAGCGTTGTGATGTGGAGGCACTAGCCATTCTCCTTACTGCGTAAAACAGTGGTATAGTTTTGAAAAATTTCAAAGAGCGAGAATACTATGAAAGACGATATCAATAAACTGCTCAACGGAAAGTGTCGCGTAGTTTCTAAAAAAGAAGGCGCATTAAACCTTTCACAAGTCGAACAGCTTCGCGGTTTAACCCCAGAGTGGCAGTTCTGTGCTAACGATAATGTATTAACCCGAGTATTCCATTTCGAGAATTATGCTGAAACAATCGCCTTCGTTAACGCGGTAGCCACAATCGCCGAAGCTCAAGACCACCACCCTGAGCTATTGGTTACCCATAACCGCTGTAAGGTTTGCTATAAAACCCATACAGTCAATGGAGTTACCATTAATGACTTTATTTGTGCAGCACAAATTGATGTGCCGCACAAATAACCGGTTCACAGTAGGTCTCAGGTCTTCTAAGTGACGATGTCGTCGAAAAACGATTTAATTTTATCTGACCAAGAACTCCCTTCGGGGCTGTGTTTTCTGCCACCGGTATTAATAGACTCATCCAACTCTTTGAACAACTCTTTCTGCCGCTTAGTTAGATTGACGGGAGTTTCGACCATTACCTCACAATAAAGATCACCGACAAAGCCAGCGTTGCGAACATTCTTCACACCCTTACCGCGTAAACGGAACATTTTGCCAGATTGAGTACCTGCTGGAATCTTCAGCTTAGCTCGTCCCTCAAGAGTTGGAACCTCGAGCTCGCCGCCCAACGCCAAGGTCGAGTAGCTGATCGGCACCGTACAGTGTAAATCAACACCTTCACGGGTAAATATTTCATGCGCCAACAGCGACACTGACACGTAGAGATCACCATTTATACCACCGGTACCGGCATTCTCGCCTTCGCCTGAGAGACGTATTTGATCACCCTCGTCTACTCCTGCAGGTATCTTAACCGAGAGTTTTTTATTTTCACGAACTCGGCCCTCACCATGACAAGTATTACAAGGATCTGAAATAATTGTACCGTTACCACGACACTTCGGGCAAGTTTGCTGAACCGAGAAGAAACCTTGCTGAATGCGTACTTGACCTTGGCCATTACAGGTGCCGCAATGAGTTGGCTTGCTGCCTTCTTTGGCACCAGATCCGTGGCAAGTCTTACAGCCCGACATACGCGGTACGGTAATGTTTTTCTCAACGCCACGAACCGCTTCTTCAAGCGTTAACTCCATGTTATAGCGTAAGTCCGAACCTCGGCGTTGACGCTGTCTGCCGCCGCCTTGCCCACCGAAAATATCGCCAAACATATCGCCGAAAATATCACCAAATCCGCCAGCTCCTTGACCACCACCACCGCCCATGCCGCCTTCAAAAGCAGCATGACCGAACTGATCATAAGCCGCCTTCTTCTCAGCATTAGACAAAATGTCGTGAGCTTCTTTAGCCTCTTTAAACTTAACCTCAGCGGCCGCGTCGTCAGGGTTTCGATCAGGGTGGTGCTTCATCGCTAAGCGGCGATAAGCTTTCTTTAACTCAGCTTCACTGGCTGATTTACCAACACCGAGAACTTCGTAATAATCTCGTTTTGCCATGGTTTTAAATCTCTATAACTTTTCTTGCTTTCGCCCGCCTCAAAACTTGCTTTATAACAAGACTATATGAAAAAGGGCGTTCATAAAAAAGCCCGTACTTAATCAAGCACGGGCTTTTAGAGGTGAGTGACAGTTACGCTTTATTGCTATCGGCTTCGTCTTTAACTTCTTCGAATTCGGCATCAACTACGTTGTCATCTTGTGGTGCTTCTTCTTGAGCCGCACTACCTTCTGCACCTTCCGCGCCAGCATACATTTGTTCGGCTAGCTTGTGACTAGCTTGCATTAATGTTTCTACTTTTGCGTTGATCACTTCAACATCGTCGCCTTTAACCGCTTCTTCAACTTCAGCAATCGCCGCTTCGATGTTTGACTTTTCAGTCTCATCTAGCTTATCGCCAGCGTCAGTCATCGTTTTGGTGACGCCATTTACCATCGACTCAGCTTGGTTTCTGGCTTCTACTAAGGCTTTTGCCAAGGCATCTTCTTCTGCATGCGCTTCAGCATCAGCAACCATCGCTTCGATCTCTTCATCGCTCAAGCCAGAGCTTGATTTAATTACGATCTTGTTCTCTTTGCCGGTTGCTTTGTCTTTCGCCGAAACGTGCATGATACCGTTAGCGTCGATGTCAAAAGTAACTTCAACTTGTGGTGTACCACGTTGCGCCGGTGGAATGTCGGTTAAGTCAAAACGACCTAAAGACTTATTGCCAGCGGCCATTTCACGCTCACCTTGAAGTACATGAATGGTTACCGCACTTTGATTGTCCTCAGCGGTTGAAAACACTTGGCTTGCATTGGTCGGAATAGTCGTATTCTTATCGATCAATGCTGTACGCACGCCGCCCATTGTTTCAATACCAAGCGTTAGCGGTGTTACATCAAGTAGCAATACGTCTTTCACGTCACCACCTAACACACCACCTTGAATTGCTGCGCCCATAGCCACGGCTTCATCAGGGTTAACGTCACGACGAGCTTCTTTACCAAAGAACTCCTGTACCGCTTGTTGTACTTTAGGCATACGAGTTTGACCACCAACAAGTATCACATCATCGATATCGCTTGCAGACAAGCCAGCATCTTTAAGAGCTGTACGGCAAGGGTCTATCGTACGTGTTACCAAATCGCCAACCAATGACTCTAATTTGGCACGAGAAAGCTTCAGCACTAAGTGCTTTGGACCCGTACTATCAGCGGTAATGTATGGCAGGTTGATCTCAGTTTGTGAGCTTGAAGACAACTCAATCTTGGCTTTCTCTGCCGCGTCTTTCAAGCGTTGCATCGCAAGAGGATCGCTCTTCAAATCAATTTTTTGATCTTTCTTGAACTCGTCAGCAAGGTATTTGATTATACGATTATCAAAATCTTCACCACCAAGAAATGTGTCACCGTTGGTAGACAGCACTTCAAATTGGTGCTCGCCGTCAATATCGGCAATTTCTATGATTGATACGTCGAATGTACCGCCGCCAAGGTCATAAACCGCTAGTTTACGATCGCCCGCTTTTTGGTCCATACCATAAGCAAGTGCCGCCGCTGTTGGCTCGTTGATGATCCGCTTAACAGTCAAACCTGCTATCTTGCCCGCATCTTTAGTTGCTTGGCGTTGAGCGTCGTTGAAATAAGCTGGAACAGTAACAACCGCTTCGGTGACTTCTTCACCGAGGAATTCTTCGGCGGTAGTTTTCATTTTTTGCAAGATACGCGCAGCCACTTCGGGTGCAGCCATTTCTTTGCCATTAGCGACAACCCAAGCATCGCCGTTTTTAGCTTTGACAATTTTGTACGGCATCAGGTCTTTGTCACGCTGAACAACGTCTTCGTCGAACTTACGGCCGATCAAACGTTTTACCGCATAAAGCGTATTGGTAGGGTTAGTTACCGATTGACGTTTTGCTGGCTGACCTACTAACACCTCACCATCTTCAGCAAATGCTACGTATGACGGCGTTGTGCGATCGCCTTCGCTGTTTTCAATAACGCGCGGCTTATCGCCATCCATTACTGCTACACAAGAGTTAGTGGTGCCTAAATCGATTCCAATAATTTTGCCCATAATATGTTTCCTCAATTAATTTTGTTGCTTGCCCTTTTTGTAGGGCTTGTATTTGGTAATTCAACAGCTAGAATGTATCCAACTGTTATAAAAACGCTGTTTTTTCGATGTTTCTTATAGATTTTTGTAGACTCTTGTAAATTTACCCAGAGTCTTGCTAAATAGAGTCTTACTAAATAGCGACTTACTTGGCGACCACAACCATCGCTGGCCGCAACAGGCGTTCATGCAATTGAAAACCGGCTTGGATAACATTTAGTATGCAACCAGCCTCTACCTCAGCCGATTCAACCATGCTCATCGCTTGATGAAGGTTAGGGTCAAGCTTGTCGCCAACTTCTGGGGCTATCTCAACCAGCGAATACTTAGCAAAGCCTGACTGTAATTGCTTTAAGGTAATACCTACACCTTCATGAAGGCTCTTAACAGCGTCATCGGCTTGTTCAGAAATTTCGACTGCGGCCGCTAATTTGAGGCTATCAAAAACATTCACCATTTCTTTGGCAAAGCCTTCAATAGCAAACTTACGCCCATTGGCGACGTCTTTCTCGGCACGGCGGCGAACATTATCTTCTTCCGCTTTTGCACGTAGAAAAGCATCTTTAAGCTTAGCAATTTCTGCTTGAGCCGCTTCAAGCTCGGAAGCGGTGTCGGTTGTTGGCTCTACCACGCCACCTTCAACAGCGGCGTCAACTGGCGTATCGTTTTGGTCAGGTAATTCTTGGTTTTCTTGATCAGTCATTTATCTAAAAGTGTGTCGGACTCGGATGCGTGAATTATGGGGATAGAATCAATACGTTCAAGGTTTTAAGGTGTTTTTTATACACAATTTTGCCAATTCACACCTCGGCATAATTTAACTACGAGGAGAAACGCATGATGTTTTCAAAATGGATACAAAACTGAGTGTTGGTGTGGGCTTTGCGCGATGTATCACTGCATACCGAGGCCTTGTTTTTGCCTCGCTTTGCTTCAACCCGGATTGTGCAATAGAACTCTACTGCATAATCTGGGTTTAACGATTCGATTAAGCCTGCTAACCTATCCATAAAACAACATGATTGAGATCCATTGTATGAATACTAAAACACCCTTGCACCTCTGGATAGTTGGCGTCTTGGCATTATTATGGAATAGCTTTGGCGCGGTTGATTACCTCATGACCCAATCTCAAAACGCCAGCTATATGGCCTCATTCTCACAACAGCAACTGGATTATTTCTATGCACAACCGCTTTGGATGGTGTGCGCTTGGGCGGTCGCTATCTGGAGTAGTGTGCTGGCATCTATTTTACTACTGCTAAGAAAGAAGCTTGCGGCACCAATCTTCCTGGTTTCTTGGCTCGGACTAATACTCACCTGTTTGCATAGCTATGTCTTGTCAAATGGCTATGAGGTTATGGGTGGCAACAGTGCTCTGGCCTTCTCCGCATTGCTATTCGTCATCGCCGGGAGTTTGTTTTTTTATGCCAGAGCTATGGTTAATAAGGGCGTATTAAACTAATCCCTAATTTGGACCCTACCTCGGGCCCTACTTTGAGCCTTATCTGTACCTCTAGGGTTTTCATAAAGCTCACTAAAACGTCAAATTAGATGAGTCTAGCGCGAAATGACTTACCCTTAATTTTGCCTTGCTCCAACTGCTTTAGAGCAATTTTAGCCAGCGGTCGCTCAACGGCTATATAGGCCCAGTTATCCAGAACCTGAATTTTACCTATATTATCACCGCTGATCTCATCAGATTTGGTCAACGCGCCGACTAAATCACCTGGTCTGAGTTTTTGTCGCTTGCCACCTTCAACTCGTAACGTCGACATGCTCGGGCGATCAGGCGCCTGACTTAATAGCTCGATCAGTGGTAAATCGCTCGGGCGTA
>JAFMHC010000162.1 GCA_017854775.1 Gammaproteobacteria bacterium
ACTATCTAGACACCTAGTTAATTAGATAGTTAGATAGAAGGCTAAGTCAGAATATTTTTTTGCTAAATTATCTGCGATAAAATGCAACCAATTTTAGTGTTTAGGCATCTTAACTAAATAGGCCTCGTTTGACGACGCCGAATGACTAGCAAACTAGTAACCGCAAAAACACCCAAGGATAAAAAATTAGGAGAACCCTTTTGAATAAAATCGTATTAAGCGCAATATGCGTGGCCGTATTAACGGCATGTGGGAATGCAGACCAATCAACAAGTAGCAACGATGCAGTAGAGGCGTTGGAGGTATCGGTAGTTGAAAAAGTAAGCGAACCATCAGTGCAAACTGAACTGGTGTCAGGTATAGACACGGCAAACTTTGATTCAAGTGTTCGCCCTCAAGACGACTTGTTTCGCGCGATTAATGGCAAGTGGCTAAAAGAATTTGAGTTGCCTGCTGACAAATCTAACTATGGATCGTTCACCATGCTAGGCGAGCAGTCACGCGAGCATGTTAAAGCTATTATTGAAGAGGCATCACAAGGTGCCGCAATTAAGGGCTCCGACGCGCAGAAAGTTGGTGACCTTTACAAAAGCTTTATGAATCAGGACTTACTCAACGAAATTGGTATTAAGCCATTGACGCCCGAGTTTGCAAAAATTGACCAAATTAAAAATGTCGCCGATTTATCTGAATACATTGCCTACGCGCAAATGATGAGTCGAGCGCCATTTAATGTGTATGTTTATATTGATGATAAACAGCCAGATACACATATCACTCATATGAATCAAAGTGGCTTGGGTTTGCCGAGTCGTGAGTCGTATCTTAAAGATGATGAGAAAACTAAAGACATTCAAGCGAAGTACCTAGTACATATCGCTAAAATGGCGGAGCTATCTGGTCTGAGTGATGGTGATAAAATCGCCTCGATCGTGATGGATATTGAGACCCAGCTTGCGACTAAACAGTGGACCAAAGAACGGCGTCGCGATCCGGTTGCTGGCTATAACAAACGCAGTCCAGCTGAGATGCAAGCGATGATGCCAAATTTAGATTGGGATCGCTGGAAAACCGCCGCTATGCTTGAAAAAATGACTGATGTGATTGTTGCTCAGCCGGATTTTTTAGAAGCGGTCAATGATATGTTGGTTGATGTGCCGCTCGATAGCTGGAAGGCGTATTTCAAATGGCACATGATCAGCGCCGCGGCTGATTATTTGAATGATGAGCTAGATCAAGAAAATTTTAATTTTTACCGAGGCGTATTGAGTGGGGTTGAAGAACAAGAGCCGCGTTGGAAGCGGGCGGTAAACACTTTAAATAACGTGTTGGGCGAAGTGATTGGTAAGCTGTATGTCGCTAAGCATTTTACGCCAGAAGCAAAATCGGAAATGATCACTCTAGTTGAAAACCTTAGATCGGCTTACGCCGAAGGTATTAGAGGCTTAGACTGGATGGGCGAAGAGACTAAGGTTCAAGCGCTTGAAAAGCTAGCTAAGTTTACCCCTAAGATTGGTTATCCAGATAAGTGGAAAGATTATTCTGACTTAGAAATTTCAGCTGACGATTTATTTGGCAATATGAGGCGTGCGACGCTGGTTGAAGAAAAACGTAATCGTAATAAGTTAGGACAACCGATCGATCGTACTGAGTGGTTTATGAACCCACAAACCGTCAACGCATATTATAATCCGGTGATGAATGAGATCGTTTTTCCAGCGGCTATTTTACAACCGCCGTTTTTCAATCTCGAAGCCGACGTTGCAGTCAACTATGGAGCGATTGGCGCTGTTATTGGTCATGAAATGGGGCATGGATTTGACGATTCAGGCTCGCAATATGATGGTGATGGCAAACTGAGTAATTGGTGGACCGAGAACGACCGTAAAGAGTTTGAAGTTCGAGCAGGCAAATTGGTGGCCCAATACAATGGTTTTAAAGTGTTAGGCGATGTCAGTGTTAACGGTGAATTTACCCAAGGCGAGAATATCGGCGATTTAAGTGGTTTAACTATCGCCTATAAGGCTTACAAATCAACACCTGATGCCAAAGATGCCCCCGTTATTGATGGGCTAAGCGGTGAGCAACGTGTGTTTGCCGGCTGGGCTCAAGTATGGGCGCGTAAGTATCGTGATGAAGAGTTACGCAAACGCATTGAAACCGATCCTCATTCTCCATCCGAGTTTCGTGCTAACGGCACTGTCTCTAACATGCCAGAGTTCTACAAAGCTTTTGACGTGAAACCTGAAGACAAGATGTACGTGAAACCAGAAGATCGAGTCAAAATCTGGTAGCGTTGACGCAAGCAAGAACTAAAAAAGGAGAGCTTCGCTCTCCTTTTTTATGACACCCTCTTTTTATGACTTAAAGGGTGACGACTTATGCAACCCTTTGTTCGAGAAAACTAATGATCTGATTGGATTCGTATAGCCAACGTACTTCTCCATTTTCTTCGATACGTAGGCAAGGGGTCTTCACACGACCGCCGCCTGTCTCTAATTGCTGGCGGTAGTCGCTATTTTTATTGATGTCCCTGGCTTCAACGTCTACGTTTAACTTATGAATTGCACGGCGAACCTTGGTGCAGAATGGGCAGGCGAAAAATTGATATAGAGATAGGCCTTGCATGGCGGACTGCGCCTTTGCCTGTTCCGGCTCTGAGCGCTGGAGACCCTTAGGTCTGGATATCCAATCAAAGAAAACAATAATTAGGCCTAAGCCATTTCGAGCGCCTTTTAGGATGATAGATTTGAGTGACATAGGCATAGTTTTAAAAGCGCAGAAGATTAAATATGGGCGCGCAGTCTACCTGCTATTTGAGGGCGAATGAATAGCGATTTGGCTAGTTTCGCTTGTATCTGGTCGACAATAGCGATAACGTGAGCGGCGAACCACTTTGAGCGCAATATTATGTCCCAACAAGATAGAAATAACCCTTTGCATGGCGTTGGCCTTGACGCTATGTTCTCTGAAATATTACGTCACTACCATTGGGAGATTCTATCTGAACAATTGAAATTCAAATGTTTAGAAAGCCACCCGAACTTTGCCGCAGCGATTAAATTTCTGAAGAAAACTAAGTGGGCGCGGGAAAAAACCGAAGCGTTTTATCTTTACCGTTTCAAACAGTTACCGATTCCGAGTGATGAAGAACATCTGCTGCCACCGAGAGAGAGAACCTTCGAAAGCGGTTTAGAGGAGAAACAGCCGGCTGTCATCAAAGAAGGCGATAAACAATTCTTCGACGATCCAATTTCAGGGCCTAAGTTTCATGATGATAAAGAGTTCCATGATAAGGGACCCAATAATGGTATGCATGCAGATAGAAAGCCCTATGACAAGCCATCACGTAGGGCTCCTTCGAAAGCAAAACCTCGTCACACTGACTCGGGCGGTGAAAACACGGGTCATAGTACAGATATTAGTACAGATAATAGTTCCGATCAAAACGCTGATGCAAGTACCGACAGTTCAGACCCTTGGGGTAAGTGGAAAAAGTAATCTGTGAGAATATATACTGTGAGCCATTGTCATTGCTGGGCCGTGGCGCAGCGAGGTCCCGACTAAGGCCTTGCGACGCTGATCTTGCAACTTAGATCTTGCAACTTAGATCTTCCAACTCAGACCTTCCAACTTAAGAAGTCTCACTAAAAAGCTTGGCAAATTATTTTTCCGTTTTTGTCGGTAAAGCTTTGCCTTGTTCTTGAGAAGTTGCTGGTGTTGCAACTAGGCTAGCCGTTGAAAAAAGCTTAGCAGTAAATCGTGGCGCATCATGGCGAGTTAAATGATACGTCATCGATTTAGCATCGCTACTTAAGGTTAAGTTCCAAACGTTGGTGCTGGCAGCTGGGATAATCTCTGCCGTATGAGCGTCGGCGGCAAATGACTGGCTAAGTTTTGAGCCCTCAGCTGTTGCCAAGCCACCGTACATATTTACCTCATCCGGTGTGCCGTCCTCGTGTCGGTGATCGTGTTTCAGTTGCAGGCCACGCTCTGTTTTACTCACTATCCAAGTGCGCGAGTGGTCTTCACCTACGGCAAACGGAACTCTAATTTCTGTCTCAGTGCAGCTTTGAATTTTGGCAACCAATAGTTTGCCAGCAAAATCATCTTGGCCTTCGGTCGGGAAGGTCATAGCACCTTCGAAGCGTTGACCGCAGAGTGATGAAAGCGAGTCAAAAAAAGCAAGCTGAGCATTCTGTTCTTTGGCCGAGTTGTCGAGCGCCTGCAGAGGTAATGCCGCCGCGAGGCCAAGTGCGAGTATGCTTAGAGATGAAATTGGTTTCATAGTTTATTGCTTAGGGTTAGCTAGTCTGGTTTAACGGCGTGGGTCAAATGTCAGCATTATTTCGCTAGCTTGAATTGCAGCGTAAAACTGACGGGCACTGACTCGGCGATCGCTAGATTGTTTACCAACGCCGAGAGTTTTACAATCCCGTCGACCATATTGTAATCAGCTGCGCGAATTATCACCGGCTGTGTGCTAGAGACGATTAAAACATCGCTGCTTAGTTTGCTGATTCGTAATTCTAAGTCGAGCTTATTAGTGATTCCATGCATCGACACACTAGCCGCTACCGTTGATAATAGAGAATCACCGCTTTTTAAATCGTCTAATTGGCCGGCAACATCGGCGCTGACCTCTATGGTTGGATAGACGCCGGTTTCGAATAACAGCTCGCGCATTCTCTCGTTTCGAATTGGTACTCGTGACTCAACGCTATCAGGCTTTATAATGACGGATGCTTTGTTACCAGCAATAACGCCTGTTAGGTCTGTGAAGTCATGCGATTCTCCGATATTACCCTTCTTAATGCTGATGAAGTTGACTCTCGAATTTGCTGAATCGAGGGTCCAAGTAGTAGGAGTTTCAATAGTAGCTGGGGATTCAATGGTTGCGGCATTTCCATAGACTGAGATACTCATTAATGCAAACACAGTTATGGCTTTTATAAAGTTCATAAGTTTTCGATCCAATTAATCTGCTAGCGCTCGGTTGAACCAATTGCCGCAAGTGAGGTAATAGACTTTTTTGTCCAGTATTTATAACGCCCGAGTATACCGATATAAAATTGCCAAAAGTGAACAACGTGTGTACAGCCTGCGATTTGCTGAAGTCTAAGCTCCTATTGATGATAGCCGTAACCGATAAATTGCAGGCTAAGCTTTCAAAATATTAAACTAACTTTGCCTTGCTTTGCTTGCCTAAAATAAAATTCATGAATGCACTATCATGGTGAAAAGCGGACATTATTGCGCCATGACTACTCACTCCATCATTGAGGAGCGTATCGCCAGTAAAGCGGTCGCTGCTTTGTACGCTAAGAGCGGCTTGCAATTAGAACTTATAGATAAGAATTCGGTGCTAGGTACTGGGCTTTGGCCTGATATGCGGTTCCGAATCGCGGGCTCAGAACTTGAGTTGGTATGCGAGATTAAAACAGGCTTGTGCCGCGATATGCTCGAGCCTGTGGTTAAATTGCTACAAACAGCGGTGGAAGGTCGCCCGCCAATGATTATGGCTAATTATATAGACGCTAAGTTAGGTCGAGCTTTACGAGAGTTCGGTGTCAATTACGTTGATGCGAGTGGTAATGCCTATATAAATTTGAACCCCTATTTTATTTTGATAGAGGGGCAAATTATCGCCGATGGTTTAAGCCAAACTCGACCGGCAAAACAATTCAGCACGACTGACTTACAGGTAATTTATGCCTTGCTTACCAATCCTAATTTGTTAAATCAAAATTATCGTGAAGTGTCGCAATGTGCCAACGTGGCTCTCGGTGTTTGCGGCTCAGTATTTCGAGAGCTCAAAGATCAAGGTTACTTTGTCGAAGTGCTAAGCACTAAGAAACGTGAATGGCGTGCCAAGCATAAGTTGATTGGCCGTTGGGTAGAGCAATATCCAATATTAATAAAACGCTCATTTTTAGGCGAATTTTCGACGCCAAATCTAGATTGGATGCAGTCAGAAAGCTTGAGCAATTTCGACGCCCAGCTCGGTGGCACAGTAGCAGTGGCTAAATACGCACAGGCCGAACTTGATGGTGGCCATTCTGTTTACGTAAATGATCAGCAGCAATGGCAGTTTATCCGTGAAATGGGTCTGACTAAAGATGTTGAGAAGTCGGCTGAGAGGGCAGGCTCAAAGGTTAAAGTATTTTCCAAGTTTTGGGGCCGCGAAACGGTTTCTCAAAATGTAGACAAGCCGAGCTCGTCGGCGAGCCCAGTGAACCCACCAAGTGCGCACCCAACTATAGCGCAGCCATTAATCGTTCATCCACTAATGGCCTATGCTGAACTCATTCAAACAAGTAACCTGCGCAATCGCGATGCCGCTAATCGAATTGCCTCAAGATACTTTGTTTAGGGCTGCTGCATGAAACCTCAATTGTGCGTTTGCGCTAGCGGTAAGGGCTTTAATCGATGTTGTCAGCCGTATCTAAGTGGCTCTACGCGGCCTAAGACACCGGTGCAATTAATGCGCTCTCGATTTAGTGCCTTTGCATTGGGGGGGTACGGCGCATATTTACTTGAAACCTGGTTGCCCAGCTCCTCGAATGGCCTTAGTGAATTCGAGTTATCTCAACTTTCGGTCGACTGGCAGCATCTGGAGATTATCGACAAATCGCAGCAGGGAGACCGAGGCATGGTTGAATTTAAGGCTACTTTTTTGGATCATTACGGTGAAAAACAACGGCATCACGAAATCTCTCAGTTTCACAGAATTAGCGGGCATTGGTATTACGCGGCTGGCCGGGTGTTAACCTGATAAGGCTGTTTTCTAAACAGAATTGGACGTAATTTTGGGGTAAACTAGGCGGGTAATAACCATTCGTGCTTAACAGCGCCTTAGCAAAATGAATAGCATTCCCATACTTGACATTGGTCGTTTCGAAACCGACCGTGATGCTTTTATAAACGAGTTTCGTGATGCCTACCAAGAGTGGGGCTTTGCCGGTATTAGTGGTCACGAACTCGACCCCAATATAATTCAAACGGCGTGGATCGAAGCTGAAAAGTTCTTCGCCCTGCCAACTGATATTAAAGTTAAGTACGAGGGCCAGGAGAAAGATCGCTCCAGAGGTTATATTCCGTTTGGTGTCGAGAAAGCCAAAGATTCAGCGCACTCAGATTTAAAAGAGTTCTACCATGTAGGCCATCAGGTTGAAGGAGCCACTCACCTGTCAGCCAATATCTGGCCATCCGAGATTGCCGAATTTCGTACTACGTTTGAAGCCCTGTATACGAGTTTAGAGTCATTGGCTTTAAGAGTGCTAAGTATTTTTGCCGTTGTTCTTGAGCTGCCAATCGATTACTTCGATAAGCGAATTGTAGCTGGCGAAACGCTGCTGCGCATATTGCATTACCCGCCAATTGTTGACCAAGATATTCCTAATTTAAGAGCAGCTGCGCATGAAGATATAAATTTAATCACCTTGCTTGCAGGCTCGGAACAAGATGGCCTTGAGGTGCTAAGCCGCCAAGGAAAATGGGTTCCTATCAATATGATAGAAGGCACTATTATTTGTAACGTCGGTGATATGCTTCAACGGCTGACCAACAAAAAATTACCCTCGACCACGCATAGAGTGGTTAACCCTCAGGGCGACCAAGCTCGAACTAGTCGTTATTCTATTCCGTTTTTTGTACACCCGAGTCCAGAAGTGTCATTGGATTGTTTGGCTAGTTGCGTCGATGAAAAGAACCCGAAACAGTTCGAGTCAACCACTGCTGGCGAATACCTCGAACAGCGTTTGCAAGAAATCGGTCTACTAAAGGTTTGATCGGATGACGTCTACAATACTAAATTTTGGTTCGATTAATATCGACAACGTTTATCGGGTTGATCACTTTGTGCAACCTGGAGAAACTCTCGCCAGTCTTAGTTTAGATATCGTGTTAGGCGGTAAAGGTGCTAATCAGTCGGTGGCAATTGCCCGCGCTGGCGTCAAGGTTAAGCATATTGGTAGAGCATGCAAAACTGATTCATGGGTATTTACTCAGCTAGAGTCATGTGGGGTTGATATATCTCACGTTGAAGGTGTTAATGAACCCAGTGGCCACGCAATTATTCAGGTCGATCAACAGGGCGAAAACGCCATCGTATTGCACGGCGGTGCAAATCAGAGTTTTGACGCTGATGACCTCGCGAAACTCATCTCTAAGAGCCATGCGGGTGACTACCTACTGGCTCAAAATGAATGCAACGGCTTGTCTGACATGGTTGAGATGGCGCTCGATGCTGGGCTCAAAGTGGCTCTAAATCCAGCGCCGATGACTGCCGCGATACGCTCATTGCCATTGCATCGGCTTGATACTTTGATTGTAAATCAGGGTGAGGCGCAAGCCTTATGCGATCAAATAGAGATTGATGACGTTGTTAGCGCCTTAGCCGAATCTTTGCCGCAAACGCGCGTGGTAATTACATTGGGGGGTGACGGCGCCATTTTAATCGTTGGCGGCTCAGTCACCAAGGTGCCAGCATTTGCTACCAAGGTGGTTGATACAACAGCGGCAGGCGACACTTTTGTTGGTTATTTTTTAGCCGGATTGGTTGATGGCTTATCTGACTTGCAAGCACTAGAGCGTGCCAGTGAAGCGGCATCATTGGCCGTTCAGAGCTTAGGCGCAATACCGTCGATTCCTAAACTCGAGCAGCTTAATTTTTCTAATGCTACTTTGCCAACTTAGACTCAACCAACTTAGCCCGAAAAAATAGCTTATTAACGCGTATGCAAAAAATAATACTCGACACCGATCCGGGCATAGACGATGCCCAAGCAATTGCCTTTGTGGTGGCGCATCCAGAGCTTGACTTACTTGGTCTGACAACGGTTTTTGGTAATGCCGACGTAGAAACGACGACTAAAAATGCGTTGATCATTTTAGATAAGTTTGGCTGCCCAACTGTACCGGTAGCGAAGGGGGCTGGGCAACCGTTGGTTCAAGCCCGGATGCCAGCTCCCGATTTTGTTCATGGCGGTGATGGTCTTGGTAACCTGGATCTTGCAAAAAGTAAAAATACAGCATTAGATGAGTCAGCGGCAGAATTTATTGTGCGCATGGCAAATCAATACCCCAGCGAAATTAGTTTGGTTGCAGTCGGCCCATTGACTAACATTGCCGAGGCGGTCAGGCTTGATCCGAGTCTACCGAGTAAGTTAAAAGAGTTAGTTGTTATGGGCGGCACGGTGCACAGATTTGGCAATGTAAGCCCGGTGGCTGAAGCTAATTTTATTAATGATCCGCATGCCGCGGATATTGTCTGCGGCTTCGATTGGCCACTGCGTATTATTGGCTTAGATGTCACCCTAGATGTGATGTTGCACGACTCTGACTTGGCCCAGCTGCGAGATAAAGCTGGCCAAACCGGTCAGTTCATCTGGGATACCAGTCGGTTTTATGTTGATTTTTATACTGCTGATCAGAACCTACTTTCGGAGTCAAATCCCGAGCGCAGATGTGCCATGCATGACGCCAGCGCGGTGGTGTATTTAGTTGAACGCGATGCCTTCAGCTTTACCTCTGGAGTCGCTAGAGTGGCACCGGATGGCTTTGCCACGGGGCAATTAATAATCGATAGAAAACCTAATAGTGTTGGCAATTATGCTCTCCCTTTTTGGCAAAATAGGCCAAGTGTTGAGGCGGCTATGCAAGTCGACTCAGAACGAGTGAGGGCCGCATTTCTAAACACTATTATTCAGCACCACTTAATTTAGATTTCCAACTTTACATTTCAAACTTTAAATTTCAAACTTTAAATTTCAAACTTTAAATTTCAAACTATGGTTAAACGACTATAGTTAAAGAACTCTGGTTAAACCACTATGGCTAAACTGTATTTTTATTATTCAACCATGAACGCGGGTAAATCGACT
>JAFMHC010000163.1 GCA_017854775.1 Gammaproteobacteria bacterium
CGAATTTAAGCTGAATGGTAAAACAGTCAGGTCGGATAGCCCTGAAGACACCCCTCTTTTATGGGTGATCCGCGACGAACTCAAGCTCAAGGGCACCAAATTTGGTTGTGGGATCGCTCAATGCGGTGCTTGCACTGTGCACTTCGAAGGCACGGCATTACGTTCATGCTCGATTCCTTTGAGTGTAGTTGGCGATAAAGATATCACCACCATTGAGGGCTTAGATTCGCCCCAAGGCAAGGCCTTACAAGAAGCGTGGGTAGCCGAGCAGGTTCCGCAATGTGGCTACTGTCAATCTGGGCAGATTATGCAGGCCGCTGACCTACTTGCGAAAAACCCCAAGCCATCTGATCAAGAAATTGTAACTGCGATGAACGGTAATTTGTGTCGTTGCATGGCCTATAAACGTATTCACAAGGCTATTAAAGTAGCCGCAGGAGTATAAGCATGGGATCTATCATGAAGCAGAAAACAGACATCTCACGCCGCACGTTTATTGCCGCGAGCATTGGCACTGGTTTGACCATGGGCTACGGCTCGCTACTGTCAGGCTTTAGCCAGGCACAAGCGGCTCAAGCACTGGCAAATGGGGCGTTGGCAAATGGCGATGTCAAAAAATTATTTTCTCCTGTTGTTTGGTTCGAAATCAACCATCACGGAAAGGTGCTGGTTAACATAGCCAAAGCCGAAATGGGTCAACATGTTGGCACCGCCCTAGCACGTATTGTGGCCGACGAATTAGCCGCCGACTGGGCCGACATTGAGATTAAACATGTTGATACCGATCCGAAGTGGGGCTACATGGTCACCGGTGGTTCTTGGTCGGTGTTTACTACTTTTCAAATGCTCTCTCAGGCCGGTGCGGCTGGGCGCACTATTTTATTAAGCGCGGGGGCTAAGCTACTTAAGTCAGAGCCTAGCGCCTGCTCTATAAACAATGGCGTGGTTTCAAATGGTAGCAAATCGATAAGCTTTGCCGAGATCGTTCAAGGCGGTGATATTAGCCGTAGCTTTAGTGAAGAAGAGCTAGCGGCTCTGCCAGTTAAGGCGGCGGCCGATCGACAATACATTGGTAAACAAACCACGGCCTTAGACATTCCGGCGAAAACTAATGGACAAGCGGTCTATGGTATCGATGCTGAGCTGCCGGGCATGGTCTACGCTCACGTGCTGATGCCCCCTACCCGTTATGGCAGTTCGGTCACCTCAGTCAATGACGCTAATGCGAAAAAGGTAAAAGGCTATCAGCAAACCATCAAATTAGACGACCCGAGCAATGAACTGCAAGGCTGGGCCTTAGTTATAGCCGACACCTTCCCGGCCGCTATCAAAGCAGCCGATGCGGTAGACATCAGCTGGAAAGCGGGGCCAACGGCCAATGTCAATGAGGCAGACCTGATTAATGAAGGCCAACGGTTGGCCGCTGATTACCAAGCCGGAACACTTTTTGTTGATCACGGCGATGCGCCTAAAGCCAGGGCGTCAGCAGACAAAGTAATCCAGAGCGTCTACCGAACCAGTACAGCACTTCATTTTGCACTTGAACCGGCTAATGCGCTGGTCGAATTCAAAGAGGGTAAATGCCATATTCATTCTGGCAATCAGTGGCAATCGCTGATCTTGCCGACCCTATCCAAAGCGTTGGATATGCCCGAGTCGGATATCATCATCCACCAGTACTATTTAGGCGGCGGCTTCGGACGTCGTTTATGGGGTGACTACATGATTCCAGCGGCTCTGGCGGCGAAGCGGCTTAATAAGCCGGTTAAACTCGTGTTTCAGCGACCAGATGACAGTCGTTTTGACTGTGTACGTTCGGCGTCGGTGCAGCAATTTGATGCCTCTTTAGACGCGCAGAACAATCTTACCGGTATTGAACACGGTGCCGCCGCTGGTTGGCCCACTTTGAACCTCGCTCCAGGCTTTCTTGGCACCGGGGTAGATGGCAAAGGTAAGTTCGACTCATTTTCGATTAGCGGTGCCGATCACTGGTATAACTTAGAGAATCACCGTGTAAGGGCCATTAATAACGACCTAGCTCAACGCAGTTTTCAACCGGGTTTCTTACGCGCGGTTGGCCCTGGCTGGGTTGGCTGGGGCGTAGAGTCTTTTATGGATGAGTTAGCGCAGCTCAAACAGCAAGACCCAATCGATTTTCGACTGGCTATGCTCGACGCCAAGGGCAAAAATGCAGGCAAAGCACCCGAATCCATTGGTGGCGCAAAGCGCTTGGCTGCAGTGCTTGAAGATGTGCGTAAACGCAGTGCTTGGGGCAAAAAGATGCCAGCCGATGAAGGCCTTGGTGTTGCTGTCGCGCATGGGCAAGAACGCACAATGCCAACCTGGACCGCGGTGGTGGCGCATGTTGCTGTTGACCCGGATACCAATGCCATTACGGTTAAAAAAATCTGGCAGTCTATTGATTGTGGCACCGTGGTTCACCCTGACGGAGCACTTGCCCAAGCTGAAGGTGCCACCCTTTGGGGAATAAGCTTAGCGCTTAAAGAAAGCAGTAGTTTTGAAAATGGTGAAGTCAGTAAAACTAACTTGGATACCTACACGCCCTTAAGAATGGCCGATGTACCCGACCTAGACATTAAGTTCATGCCGAGTATTGATGTGCCTACGGGGCTCGGAGAACCACCGCTTATTGCAATTGCTCCGGCAATCGGCAATGCCGTATTTGCCGCTACCGGTAGGCGCGTTTATAACCTGCCAATTTCATTATAAGAACGCGATAAGATAAAAGTAGTCGTAACACAGCGCTACGAACGTTTAAGTGATATTGGCCGAGCTGACAGTTGGCCGAATAAAGTTCGTAGCTCTGAACTAACCATGGATTTGCCCTGAACCTGTTATGGCTTGTTTTTAGCGCCGGTTTATCCAAAGTTTACTTAGTCTTCAGGGGGTGATGGTGGGCTCGTAAAGTTTTCGTTTGTCGGCATAAAAATCACGCAATACGAAGAATGCTTTCTTCTTTTCGCCGGTATTAGATAAAACGCCCTTACGATTAAAGTCGTCTTGAATGCCCGTCAACAGTCTTCGCGGAGAACGAAAATCACTTAAGATCCAAGGGGAAAGCCCGACTAAACCGTCGATTCGATCCAGCATAGCAAGGTTCTTCTGATAGAGATTTTGCTGAAATTCTTCAGTCCAAATGGTGTTCTTATCACCATGATACCCGGCTTTAGCGCCACCGCCGAATTCACTCACAAAAACAGGTTTGTTGTATGGAATCTGCCAATTTACACGATCCGCTTTTTCCGGCAAGCCATCGTACCAACCAATGTATTGGTTAAAACTCACTATATCCACCAGCTCCGCCAGTGGATCTTCTACCACGGCGACACCAGCGTCGTCTTCTCGATAGTGTTTCTCCATCGCAGCACTTAGCAAACGAGTGTTATCCAATTCCCGCGCCTTGCTGGCTAATTTTTCTAAAAAGTCATTACGTTGCTCGGATACTGGAGTCTCATTTGCGAGCGACCAAATAATCACCGCGGCTCGGTTTTTGTCGCGGCCAATCATTTCACTTAATTGATTCTCAGCATTCTGATAAGTTTCAGAATTAGTCCAGTTAATCGTCCAATAAACTGGGATCTCCGACCAAACAAGAATCCCCATCTCTTCGGCTTGGCGCACCATATGCTCGTTGTGGGGATAATGCGCCAGACGTACAAAGTTACTATTTAGCGATGCGGCCCAATTCAATAGTTGCCGTGCGTCGCCTGCGCTTCTGACGCGGCCATTGCCCTTAGCTGAATACTCTTCGTGCACAGAAATACCTCGCAAGAAGAGAGGCTCGTCGTTTAGTAATAGTTGTTTACCAAACGTGGCGATTGTTCTAAAGCCGACCGAGTCGATTAACTCGTCTTGCTCACTTTTCATCTTAAATGAATAAAGCTTGGGGGATTTGGGAGACCAGAGTTGAGCGCTTTTAGCATCAAACTCTACCGTAGCAAGCCCGTTATTGTCGACCTTCACGCTTTGTACAAGATTCAGTTCAGGAATTGATAGTTCAACCATCTCGCCACCCACAGCCCCATCTAACAATACCTCTGCAGTAACCTTCTTATCTTTTGCTGATGCTAAGTGAATACTAAAATCACGGATAAAGACATTGGGCACGATCACTAACTTCACATCGCGCGTGATGCCGCCGTAGTTCCACCAATCGGTGTTGAGTGTCGGCACCGCATCCGCATGGCGCGAATTATCCACTTTTATTACCAGGGAGTTGCCTTGCGACTTTAGTAAGTCGGTAACCTCATAATGAAAAGGCGTAAATCCACCAACGTGTATACCGAGCTTTTTACCGTTCAAATAAACGTCGGCGCGATAGTTGATGCCACCGAAGTAAATAAAGCTTCGATCGGATGCTTGCTCGAGATGCGCGTCGAACTTTTTTCGATACCAAACACTACCCTCATAGTAATAGAGCATGTCGCTTTGCGTATTCCAGTCACCAGGGACTTCTAGACTGTCTGCCTTGTCAAAGTCATATTCAAGTAGCTGACTGGAACTAGTTACTTTCGAATCAGTAAAAAATGCCGATGCCGGTGGGTTTTTCTGTTGGTCAAACGGTTTGTAGCGATAATTGTAAAAGCCGTTTTCGTAAGGGTCTACGATCACCTGCCAATCGCCGTTCAACGATATCGTATCTCGATTGTAGGCCTGTAAAACCTGCGTAGATGGAGTCGCTTGAGAGGTTAAAACGATAAGTAATAACGGCAGAAGTCTAAGTAGAAATACTATTTTATTAGGCATTTATGATTTAGTTATTGAAGAATTGAAGTTGTCTGAATACGAGCTAGCTAGAATTTAGTTGAAGCGATTACTGCGACGTTAAGCAACGCAAAACCCGGTCGATTTCCAGCGTGTGAGTAGAACATTGGCAAGCCGATCATAGTGATAGCATTATTGAGTATTGATCCAATTTTAAAGTTGATTAATAAATTATATCGATCAATTTGGCTCATCCAAATACGGCCAAGACGATTACGTTAATCTAGCTGTGGTGTGGCTCAAGACTAAAACATGGCAGAATTTATCCGTGTCTAAGTTACCGAATCTGCGCTAACTTGGTCGTTTTGAGTAAATATGCGAAACCCTAGATCTCCCAAGATAGGCTCTATTGCTGCATTTAGACCGGAAAATGCACAATCGATATAAACCTCCAAAAAACTTATTAAACGTTTGTCTAAGTTAGTGAATTAGCTCTTAGTTAGTCGATAAGACAAGCCTATCGCTCTAGTCTGATGCTCGAAGTTTTGTGAGAAAAAGCATTTGATTCAGGTTAGAAAGTGAAAAGGACACCTTCTAGCACAACTGAAATGAACTGCCTCGCCAAGCATCTAAACGAGCAGAAGCCACTCGCCCCTATGCACTATCGAGCTTCTGCAAAAGAATAAAAATAACTTATATCCACACCGGATGGAGATTCACTATGGGTAACAAACACCCTAATTTTACGTTTATTAAGCAATGGCCCTATGGTTCGAAAAAATTAGGCTCGAAAAGATTAGACTCGGCCAGATTAGACAAAGAAAAAAAACGATCAATAAAATCAATCCTGCTGGCAGGTCTCCTAGCCGCCACCAGCACAGCACACGCACAAGTCGGTGAGTTAATCTGGGAGGACAACTTCGATACCTTTAATACCGATGTCTGGACTCCAGACGAGGGCAATGGTTGTGCTCAAGGTCTTTGCGGCTATGGTAACCAAGAGCTGCAATCTTACGAGCCGGAAAACGTGTCAATTCAGCCGATTGCGCCCATGCCCGGTCAGTCGCAAAATTTTGCGCTTGCCTTGCAAGCACGCCATCAAGCTGTGCCAGACCAAGACCGAGCGTTCTCATCCGGCAAGATTACCTCTGATAAAAAGTTAGCCGTTCAATACGGCATGATCGAATTCCGAATTCAGGTACCGAATCTAGAAGATGGCTATTGGCCTGCGATGTGGATGCTTGGAACCTCCACCCTGCCTTGGCCTAACAAAGGTGAGATCGACATGATGGAAATGGGTCATCGCGTAGAGGACCGTCAAGAATGGTTAGCGCGCAATAATAACCCCAGTGATGATAATGGCCCCGCACCACGCATGAACAGCTTCACTGGCGCGAATACCTTTCATTACTCACCACTTGCGTGTAACGAGGGCAATCTCAGTTGCGCCGCCAACGGTGCTTGGCAAACCGACAACGCCTATGCCTCAAGCATCCCGTTGGCCGAACGTTTCGTGGTTTATCGCACCTACTGGACACCGGAATACATCCGCTTTGCGGTGGTCGACAATGGCGTAGAACAAGCTTTATTCCAGCAACCGTTAATTCTCTCGGAAGACACCAAAGCTTTTCGTGAACCGTTTTTCTTTCTGATGAACATGGCGGTTGGTGGCACCTTTACTGGCATGCCTGGTGGCTATGATGCAGCCAGCATGGCCGCAGCCAATGCAATGGTAACCGCACCTGATGGCGGCACAATGCTAGTCGACTATCTGCGGGTCTACAAATTAGACGGCCACGGTTCGGTTACCCAAGGCACTGGTAGCCAGCCAGAAACAGGTACTTTTGGGGTTTTCACCGACAACACCCCAACCACCAACAAACTCGAACCGGGTGTTGGATCAAGTATCTTTTTGTGGGACACAACCAGTAGCGAAGGCACACTTGCCCCGTTTGAAGGTGACAACGTAATTGCATGGAGCTACGACAGCCAGAACACTTGGTTCGGTGGTGGTATCCAAACCAATCAAGCTCGCGATATGAGCAATTTCGAAGACGGTGATGTCAAATTCAATATCCGTATTCCAGCGAATGTGTCGTTCAGGATTGGTATAACCGATACGTTTAGCAATGAAAACTGGGTAACCTTTCCAGCTAATGAAAGTAAATTTGGCCTGCTTCGCGATGGTCAATGGGGTCAAGTAACGATTCCGCTGGCTGACCTACGTGGCTCCTTGGTTGCCATCCAATCGCTACAATACATGTTGGCTATTTCGAGTGATCCGACGGCCCTTCCGAGTGCGCCATTTCAGTATGCAATCGATAATGTGATTTACCAAGGCGGCGGTAATCCTCCCGCTGACAGTGATAACGATGGCGTGATTGACGCGAATGACAATTGCCCCAACACGGCTGCTGGCGTTGAAGTAGACGCACAAGGTTGTCCGGTTGTGACCATCATTGCCGAAACCAAACGAATTCAAGCACAAGACTATTTGGCTTTTAACGACACCAGTAGCGGCAATATCGGCGGCCAATGTCGCACCGACGATGTCGACCTACAATTAACAAGCGATACCGGTGGTGTCTGTAACGTTGGCTGGACAAGTATCGGCGAATGGTTAGAGTACACGGTAGAACTTGGTGTTGGCGACTACGACCTATTATCACGAGTAGCAACCAACCGAGCCAGCGGCCCTGCTTACACAGTCAGCCTTGACGGTAATATTATTGGATCAGATTCAGTCACATCTACCAGTGGCTGGCAGGTTTACCAGACCCATAACCTCGGTCAAGTGACAATTTCTCAAGCGGCTACATATACCGTTCGTGTTGACGTAACCGGTAGTTCATTTAACCTTAATTGGATTGAGTTCAATCTCAATGATCAACAACCAATCGACAGCGATGGCGACGGCGTGGTTGATAGTTCAGATCAATGTGCTAACACTCCAACGGGAACACCGGTTGATGCAACAGGCTGCCCAGTTACACAAAACGAGGCTTTCGGTGCAACGGCAATAAACGGCTCCACCGCTCAGTTCTTCGTTAATACCAATGCTTGGGCTGATGTCCACTACAGCAAGAACGGTGGTGGGCAGCAAAATCATCGCATGGTACAGGCAAATGGGCGCAACACCTTTGAGGTTAATGGACTTGCGAATGGGGATCAGCTGGTTTACTGGTTCACCTATCTCAATCCCGATAACAACCTAGTGGTTGGTACCGCAACCGCGACTTACACTCATAGCGGTGGCACAACGCCAGTAGTCAGCAATCAAGCGTTGAACAAAACGGCGACCTCCACCGCCTCTTTGCAAGCGGCCAATCTTGCCGTTGACGGCAATACAAGTAGCCGCTGGGAATCAAATCATGGTAGCGGTGTGGCTTGGCTAAAAGTTGATTTAGGATCGGCAAAAAGCTTGTCACAAGTGAAGATCGATTGGGAAGCAGCAAATGCCGCTACTTACCAAATTCAAGGATCGAACAATAACTCAAGCTGGACTGACCTCGCCCTCGAAACAGGCGGCGAGTTTGGTGCACGCACCGACCTGATAACCGTTAATGGTAATTACCGCTGGGTTCGAATGCGTGCCACTGAGCGCAGTGCCGGTAACAACTGGGGCTACTCGATCTACGAGATGGAGATTCTAGGCTCCGACTAAGAACGCAACAAATAAATAATACAAGCAATTAGTAACGCCGAGATAAAAACAGACGCGCGTCAACAACCTTGAAAACCAAGTTACGTTGACTAAATAAGCGTGCAACTCACTGGGCGTTTTTACCCCACTTGATCAAACTCAGAAGCTTGAGTTTGATCAAGTTATCAATCGGTCTGAGGTGCCCGACTCCATGATTTATGCAGCGCCGCAGCCTTATAGCACTAACCCCCAAAGGACCCTATTATGATTAAAATAAAATCACCCCCACAATACCAAGTATCACGATTTCATCGTGTGCTAAAACCAATCACCATATTACTTTTAAGCCTTAGCCTTTTTGTCACAGCACTCGCGTCGGCACAAACCAATAACGGCGTAACCAGAATAAACAGCACGACTGCCGAGTTGTTTATTAACAGCAGCTCTTGGGCCGACGTGCACTATTTTATTAACAATGGCGGTCAACAAAATATCCGTATGACCCAATCGGGTGCCAGCAACACCTATAGCGTCACCGGCTTGACCGATCAAGATCAAATCCGTTACTCATTTACCTACTGGGATACTGCGATCAACGGCGCCTTAAGCACAACAGAAAAAACGTACACCCATTCGGCCGCTGCCCCACCGCCGACAAGCGACAATAATATTGCGCTTAATAAAGTAGCCGTTGGAAGCACCAACCTACAAGCAGCAAGTAACGCGGTAGATGATGACCCTAGCACTCGCTGGGAATCAAACTTCAATACCGATCCGAGCTGGCTCAGAGTCGACCTAGGCGAATCGCATAGCTTGAGCGGAATTGAGATTGACTGGGAAGCCGCCAATGCAGCGAGCTACCAAATTCAAGGTTCGAACAACACCTCAAACTGGACAACTCTATTGTCCTCCACCGGTGGCACCTTCGGTACTAGAACAGATACCCATAATCTAAGCGGCGACTATCGCTATGTTCGAATGCTTGGCCTTACCCGCAGTGTCGGCAACAACTGGGGGTACTCAATTTATGAGATCAAGATCTTTGGCTCGACATCAACACCGGCAACTGACTCTGATAATGATGGTGTGATCGATGCCAATGACAACTGCCCAAACACAGCCCCAAATAGCACTGTAGACGCCAACGGCTGCCCTACTGTTGTGATCGACCCCGATGGTTCAAGAGTGCAAGCCGAAGATTACACGGCTTTCTCCGACACCACTAGCGGTAATATTGGTGGCGTTTTTCGGCAAGACGACGTGGATATTGAAGCAACTACCGACCTCGGTGGTGGCTACAATGTCGGCTGGATGGCGACCGGTGAGTGGCTACAATACGACGTTGGTCTTGACGCTGGCACCTATAACGTTAATGTACGTGTAGCATCAAACCAGACAACCGGCAATATATCCTTAACCTTGGATGGCGCTAACATCGGTACAGATTTAGTCGGCAGCACTGGCGGCTGGCA
>JAFMHC010000164.1 GCA_017854775.1 Gammaproteobacteria bacterium
CACGCACTCTCTAACTATGCTCACGCACTCTCTAACTATGCTCACGCACTCTCTATATATGCTCACGCACTAGGGTCCGATGTAACACTTCGATTAAAAATGCTGTGTTCAGGCCAAATAGAACCAGGCCGTTTGCTGCGATCATGCCTGATAAAATCCGCCAATCGCTCGGTAGAGTAACGTCACCAAAGCCCAAAGTAGTAAACGAGACCATGGAAAAATAGAGCGATTCTTCAAGTGATTCAAAGCAACCGAGTAGTTGAAAGAAGCCGGCCCAAATCCAAATGGCGATACTCAATGCGGCTAGTAACCAAAGAGTTGATACAGATAGTACAAAGACAACTTTAAAGGTATTGGTTGGGTTTGATGGGGTGTCTTGGTTGTTCATTTTCTTGTGGCTCATCGCTTTAAGGCGCATGATCGCGGTGCGGATAAACCACACTTGAACCAAGATTGTGATCGGAATTACCAGTGAGCCGAGAAATATTTGCGTGATGATACTGTTCATTTAAGTAACCTGACTAGAGCGCGCCATTATTTAGCGGCAGAGCCTCATCGAAATCGGTCGGGTCTACGCTAGGGTTATCGGCTGAGGCTTTAGGGCAATATTGTTCTAAGCTGTCACACCAGCTGTTTGGCTCAATTGCTTGCATGCCATTGCGAACCTGGCGGTATGCCGCTGTATGTAGGTACACCTCACGCCGTAATAGATTGAAGTAACTGATTGGTTCCATACCTGTTACACCATGCCATACATTGAATGACATCGCTTCGCACATATCGTTTTGTGCGGCAGTATCAAAGCCTTGCTGTGGAATATGAACTCGTGCGATTGGCACATATGGAGATTTTTCCTCTGACCATTCGACCGTTGGGTCCTCAATTGGCATACGTTCATTAGGCTTGCGTATCTGCGCCATGAATTGAAAACAGGCATCTTGCTTGCTTAGAACCTTCTTCATGGCTTCCCTAAGAAAATTTGGTTGAGAGTAATCGACCCCAGGGGCTTGATAATTCTCGCAAGCTTTGGCGCTGTACTTAATCTGATTGGGCCCAAGATTATACGGAGTCATACTGTAATACTGAGCCGATAGCGGCGTAGCCGGTGCTGTTTTTCGTGTGCCAAGTGCCAAATAGAGTTGTCTCAATCGCCACTCAAACGGATTCAGATAGTGTGCACCAAAAAAATAGCTAAACGGCGCGCCGCGGGCTACAGCTTTCTCTAACTCACGATAGTCTGCGGTCGAGCGAATAAAAAACGCGGGTGAGTTAATCATCACGAAATCTTGAGTCTTACCCGCCAAGAGAGGCGGTAAGAGTTGCTCGCCAGGTACGTTCATGACCTTGATTGCCATGCCGCGCGCGTCTTTTTTGGTGTCGACAAGAGCTGGTACACTGCCATTAGAAAATCGTATCCAAGCTTGGTACTTGCCCGGGTTTTTGAATATCCCATGATTGTAGGTTGCTTGTGATTCGAATACTTCAAAGGTGGCTCTGACACAGCCATGTGGCTTTGAATGTGCATCGCGTTGATATTGTGGTGTGCGTTCCATGGTGACGATTTTTCGAATTGATTCGACAATAGCGGCGGTCTCGGTGCGCCGATTTGCTTTGCCCAATGGCGTATTATCGACCAAGGCTGCGTCAGGGTCTCGTAGCGCGGCCGCTAGCATTTGTGCTGCGAATACTGAGACAAATAACAAGGCGTAGCTGAGCACCACAAGTATTAGCAGCTTTATGATTTTTTTTAACATTAGAGTCGGGTTCCGTCGTAGCTAACTTGATTCGAATCGTTTGTTTCAAGCTTAATCGACGCTTCAGCTGGTTTTATCTGTGCAGCGGCTTGATTCGGCCACTCAACGCCGCTGCAATGCGGTTCTGATTCGGGTTGTGGGCGTTCACCGTCGCTATGAATTTTTAGGTATTCGACCAGTGCAAGCCGCTCAGCTTGAGTAAATTGACGGCAGTAACCTGGTCGATCCGGTAATTCATAGCCTATGACACCATCGCCACATAGGCCATCGTTGAACTCATGCCCTAGATTGGAGTTGCCGGTGATCGAGGTGTCAAATTTAAACGCGCCTTTAAATTTGCCGACCTCAAGTCCAAGCGTTTCGGGATTATATTCTTTACGGCCTAAGTAAAAAACTTGGTCACGCTCTTCACTCGGTGACAGCAGCTGAAAGATACTGGGTACTGAGCCATTGTGCAAAAAAGGCGCGGTAGCCCAGACGCCTTCGAGTGGGCGAGGGCGATACGCTCGCCAGTTTTGAGGTGTATCACTTTCGCCAAAGCCATTAAGGTCGGCGACTTGTTCTTGTTCGCCAGCGACAACGTCATAACCGTTTTCTTCGATCAAGCCCCATTGGCGATATTGTTTTGCTCGAACTTCACCTCCGATGAACGCTAAACCTTCAGCAAAGCCGGTCTTGCTTGGGTCTGGAATGCTGGCAGGGTCTGGTAACCGTAGAAATGAACCGTTGGCTCTTAGCTGTTTGATTTGCTCAACTAACGGGTTGATATCGTAGCGATTATTCAGCATGTTACTGGCCGAGGTTGGGTCGGTGCCAATGTGATCTAGCGGTATATGAATTAACTCCCAATACCAGTCACGTTTATATTGCAGTTGAAATTCGGCTTCTGACTTGCCAAGCTTTTGATTGTCGCTAACCCTAACCGCAGGGTGATTGCGAGTGTCTTTCAGCTCGATCAATGTACCGTCGTTGTTGGTCATCGTTGGGCCATGACAGGTAGTGCATTCATGGCTCTTGCCTGCGTCAGCGTGGTTTATATCACCATTAACGGCTTTTCTCGGGAAAGGACCATGACACGAGGCGCAGGTTTCAGCAAAGATCGTTGCACCTTCGGCCGCTAGCGTTTGATCAACCGGGCCCATTAAGTCTTCAGGCCATTGAGGCGGCTTTAAAAATTGCAGGGTGGTTTCAATGCAATGTAACTCAGGCACCATAACTGAATTGTCATACAGCTCAGCGCCATGTAGCAGATTGATTTTTGCGCGAGTGCCCAGCGATTCGTTAATATTACGCGCCATTGCTTGGCTTACTGTACCCATCCATTGAACCCAGTCAAACGCCCAAATATCCCATAGGTGAGGGTAATTCACCGGCGCGTCGGCGATTCGATAATTATCGGCACTAATGTAGTCGCCAAAGACGGTATTGGCGATTCGCCCTAGAGCATCGGTGCGGCCATAGCCTTCGGTGGTTGGGTATAGCGAGCCGTTGTTTTTGCCATAGACCAATGCCTGCTTGATAGACGACCAAGTCGCTCTGCGTAAGTTCTTCTTCTCGGCCGCATACTCTGACTCGGGGATATCTTTTAATACCTTCTTAGCAAAACGGTTGAACTTTAGCGGGTTTAGGTAAGTGGTGCTCAGCGAGACAATGCTATTGGCGATGAATTGAGTTGGCTCTAGCGATGGTAACGCATGGCCTCCCGGACCGCCGTCAATCACCATAGCGGTGCCACGAAAGGTAATTTGAGCCGAATGGCAAGCTGCGCAGCTAACATCCAGCATTTTTGCCTTGGTCTCGGGGTTGTAGTGCCAGGTTAACCCGACTGGCAGATCGTAGGGGTTATTCTCATTGGGCGTCTTTGCCGGGTCGTATATGTAGCCCAGCTGCTGCATATATTTTCGAGTCACTAATGGCTTTTTGCCAACCGGTCTTTCAAGATTGCTAATCCAGTCGTACTGAAGGCCGAAAAATTCTGTTCCTTGCGGTGTGCGGTAATAATGCTGGCGTTGATGATCACACCAACCTTGATAGCTAACTTGCTGCAGATCATTGTTGGGATCATCGGGATTACCGTTTTGCGGAGCTGGGTTACTGCACACCTTGTCGCTGCTGGGTGTTAGAAAACGGTATTCATTAATCTCGCTGTATGGCGGGATGTTTGGGTAGTTAGAGATGGTCCAAAGATAGCTATAAGCGCCTATGAAGACTAGCACCAGTAGCGACGCAATCGTTTTTAAAATAGTTTTCCAGTGCAGTAGTCTTTTCATAATAAGCGCCTAGCTCACTGTAACAGGCGGTTTAAAATCACTGCCATTGTGGTTTAACTTTAGGCCGGCAATTACCGATGGCATCTTTAACAAGTAACCAGCCCCGCCACAGGTTACGAAGGCTGTTTTCATGTCCTCACCACCAAAACAAATGTTTGATGGCAGCGGGGCAATTGAACCGTCAGGAATGGCTATTTCTTGGTATTCAACCGCTCCGTCTGGAGAGATGATCGAAATTCCGCCGTTGACCACTGGCGTATTACCTTGCGGCAGCATGGTCGCAAGATACAGGTTTCCTTCTACATCGACAGCCATTGAGTCGAGAATAGCTTGTCCCTCGAGCTGCGCAGTGAGTAGGTATGCACCGTCAAGTGATGCAGGGTTACGCTTTATTTTTCCTGCTCCCGATAATTCAAAATACATGATTTTGCGTTCGTAAGTAAGTGTAAAGTACAGCCTAGTGCCATCAGGAGAGAGTGCAATTCCGTTGGGAGAGTTTAGTGGGTAGGCCATTTGCGTAATGGTTTTTTGGTCGGCGCTTACATAATAAAGAGCGGTGATATCTCGGTCACGCTCGCGCGTTTTGCCAAAATCAGAGAACCAAATGCCGCCAGCTTGATCAAAAACTAAATCGTCAGGGCCTTTTAAATCGAAAGCCGGGTTCCAGGCCGGGTAGGCCGCTCCGCTTGGGTCTGGGTAGCCGCGTTCTGTGCATTCGGTAAATAAAGTAGTGACTTCTCCGCTACTGGTATCAACTTTTTGTAGGGAGCCACCCTTATAATCAGTGCCCTGAGGTTGATTGCCTCCAACCCATATTATCTTATCTTTGTTGACCCCGGGAATCGGCATCCATTCAAAGCCGCCGTCATTGCAAATATAGACGCACCCGTCAGGGCCGACTGCTGCACCGTTGGGCCCACCCGGCAGCTGTGCAATAGTAGTGGCGGTGCCACAGGGGGCAATTTTGCTAAGCCGCTGGCCTTTGATTTCGACTAAAATAATACTGCCATCGTGGCAGTGAATAGGCCCTTCGGGGTACTCTAAACTTGAACTTATAACTTCTACCTTAGTAGCATCGAGCTTGGCAAGATTGTTTCCGGACTTTTTATCTCCAGAATTTTTAGAGCCAGAGTCTTTAGAGCCAGAGTCTTTAGAGCCAGAGTCTTTAGACTTAGAGTTTTCGAGGTTAGTGGGTTCAAGCTTGGACATGCGTTGAGTCTCCGGTGACTGCGTTTGATTATGGTTCTACTTTTTCACTTAGGTTGATAAATCCGTGCTCTTTTAGCCCGCCACAAAAGGCCTCTACATCATCCGCGCTCGAGGTTTCTAAGGTCAGCTCGGTGTGGTACAAATCGGCGGTTAGAAAAGGGTTAACTTCCTTTACACTGTTTAATGACTTTTGGGCGCTCTCAATATCGCCCAGTACGCAGAAAGCATTGGCTATCAACAAATGGCTGTGCATCCAGCCAGGTTGCTCGGCTAGACTAAGTTCAGCGTATTCGATTGCTTGCTGTTGATTGCCTAAGCGCTGATCTGCGAGCGCACGAAAATAGTTCCAATACGGTGACGAAGGGTGTTTTGGCGCTGTGCTGAAGTTTTGTTCTAGTATGTCAATCGCCTCGTGGGCACCGTTTTTGCCGCCGGTAACCGCCAGAACCAAGGCTAAGTAACCTCTTGCGATTAAGTTTAAAGGTGCAATCTTGATAGCACTGCGAAGTGCCAAGGTGGCGCGTCGACCCTCACCAAGGTGCAGCCAAGCAACACCAGCATTTTCCAATACTTCGATGTCCGACGGCGCTAATTGATAGGCCTTTTCGATATGCCGCCGAGCTTCTTTCAGGCATTGACCGTAATCGCCGCTGGTGCCAGCAATTAATTGTTGGGCGCGCAGCATTGCTAAGGCTGCGTGGGCACGCGCGTAGTTGGGTGAGATTTTAATCGCTTGACGAAGGTAACTACTGGCTTCTTCAACGCCTTTTTGCGAGAAAGCCGTTAACCAAAAATGATAAGCTTTTTGTACCAATCCCCATGAGTCTAATTGGTGATAAGGGATCTCTTCTGCGAACGCTGTCTGGGCGAACTTAACTTCACCGAGCACGGTGCCGACAATACATCGTGCGATGTCATGTTGTACTTCAAAAACGTCTTCGATGTCGCGCTTATAGGTTCGCGCCCATATTTCTGTTTCGCTATCAATGTCAGTGAGTTCTGCGGTTACTTGAATACGGTCTCCAGCGCGCTGAAGATTGCCTGATAAGACGAACTTGGCATTAAGTTGTTCGGCCATTTCTTTAAAGTTCTTACCGCTGCTGTGAGCGCGGTAAGAAGATAGCCGAGAACTAACCCGAATGGTTGGCACCGTTGTAACGTGAACGATAATTTCCGAGGTTATACCGGCGGCAATAAACTCGTCGTCTGGATTACTTGATAACGAGTCGAAAAGCATTATCGCGATTGAAAAATTTCTATCGTTACTCGGCATTGGTGCATTACGAATAGGCTTATTATCAGGCACAACGTCTTTCAGCGGCTCTAAATCAGCACTCTTTTGGTTATTGTCGGCCGTCCGTCTAAGTAACGGCGTAAGCACGTAACGTAGCGCTCCGTAGAGAATACCTGCGATAACCGCGATAGCCGCCGTTGCCGATAGCGCAGACTCATTGTCTGACAGCCATTTGACCAGCAGGTTTAAAGTTTCCAAAGGATAATCCTGTTATATTTGATTGCTGTCGAAGCGTCGGTCAGCCCAAAAGCGAATAATAAAACCAACGCCGAAGGTCAACAAGCGCTCCATTTATGTTTTGTATTTCTTCGGTCAATCCTGAGAGGCTCGACTAAGCTGATGTTTTAAGGCTAGAGCCAAGCAACAATGATGCCAGCGCCAGCACTGGTGTATGCTCAGTTGCGTTTAGTTTGTTCAGTTACCTTAAATAGTCTATTCAAAGCTTAAATTTGAATACGCTTATAAAACCTAACCCTTGCTATGATAAAACCGAAGTTAAAAATAGTACCACGTTGAGAAGATGCTCGGAAGTTTTCCTTTTAAGCGTTAACCGCCCGTTGTCTATGACTTTCGCTGACTAAACATGCTAACTAAACCAACAAAAAATTAGAGACATGAATATAGAACTTTCCGATCCTTTGACCTTGCCCTGTGGTGTTGAAATACCCAATAGATTAGCCAAAGCCGCGATGACTGAAGGCTTAGCAGACCCAAGTGGCGAGCCAAATCGCGATTTGGCAAGGCTATATGGAATTTGGTCTGACGGCGGCGCTGGTTTGTTGATATCAGGCAATATCCTAATAGACGGCGACCATTTAGAGCGCCCAGGCAATGTAATCATAGATAAAGAGCCACGCCCGGAAATGATCGCGGCACTGCGAGATTGGTCGAGCGCTGCGACACGTAATGGCAATCAATTTTGGGCGCAAATTAGCCATGCTGGCCGACAAACTCAAAAGGCCGTGAATCCACGACCGAAAGCACCATCAAGCGTCAAACTTGGCTTGCCGGGTGGGCAATTCGGCGAGCCTGTTGAAATGACTCAAGCTGATATTGATATCGTGATAGAAGGTTTTGTGAGATGCGCCCGTGTGGTTAAAAGTGCTGGTTTTACTGGGGTTCAGGTGCATGCTGCACACGGATATCTTATTTCGCAATTTCTCAGCCCAAGATCAAACCAAAGAAACGATAGCTACGGCGGTAGCTTAGAGAATCGAGCTAGCTTATTACTTGAGGTAGTCGCCCAGGTACGTGCCGAGGTCGGTGCCGAGTTCCCTGTCGCGGTTAAGTTAAATAGTGCTGATTTTCAAAAGGGAGGATTTGCTTTTGAAGACAGTATTCGTGTGGCTAAATGGTTGCAACAAGCAGGAGTCGATTTAATTGAGATATCGGGTGGCACTTATGAGCAACCAAAGCTGCTTGGCGTAGAAGGCATTGAAGCAGCAGAGCCGCAGAATGTCGCTGAGTCTAGCTTAATGCGAGAGGCTTATTTTGTTGATTTTGCCTTGGCAATGCAGTCTGAGGTCTCAATCCCGCTGATGGTTACAGGTGGTTTTCGCCAACGTAAAGTAATGCAAGACGCGCTCGATGGCGGCGCGGCTGATATCATTGGATTGGGGCGGCCGATGTGTGTCGATACCGATGCGCCTAATCAATTGTTATCTGGCACCGCTGAGTTACAGCGCTATGAGAAAACGGTTCAACTATTACCTAATTGGGCCAGCTTTATTCAGAAAGTATCGTTGATTAGGGCGGTTGCCTCATTCGCGGTTCAATATTGGTATTACGCCCAGCTATTGTCGATTGCTCGAGCCGACCAGGCTAACCGCTCGTTATCGGTATTTTCGGCGGTTATAATTTTAACCAAACACGAGAAAAGCTGGCTAAAACAGAGGCGAAAATACCTCAGTCGCTGATCGGTTAGCGGCGGCCCTAGGCTTCGGCTGCACTATTATAGTCGTCGGCAGCGCGATTAAGAACGAATACGAATAATAAGAAATAAAACTACGGAAAGAGAAAGAAATGCTTAAAAAAATATTCCTAGGGCTTGTCGCCGTGATAGGTGTGGTTACGCTATCAGGCTTCGCATACATAACAATAAATAGTTCACCTCAATTGTTCGAAACCAGTGTGGCGGGGCTCTACCATACGGATAGACGTATTATCGATAGCAATAGTGAAGTCACTATCAACACCGGTAAGGTTGTCGGTTTTGCTGATTCATACAATACCTTTGCTTGGGTGGGCATTCCTTATGCGCAGCCACCGGTTGGTGAGCTGAGATGGAAGGCGCCTCAAGCCGCAAAGCCCTGGGATAACATCTTACCGGCTACCGACTATGGTAATCCTTGTGTTCAATTGGCCGGCCCATTGGCTGGGGTTGAGGGTGAAAGTGGCCAAATAGTTGGTGACGAAGACTGCCTGAGCCTGAATGTCTGGGCGCCTAAAGCAGCTTTATTAAATAACCAAGAGAACACTAAGAAGTTACCGGTCATGTACTGGATTCACGGTGGCGGTAACGATTCGGGTACTGGGATGCTGTTTCAAGGGCATCATTTAGCTGGCGAGAAAGAGGTTATCGTAGTTACGATTAACTATCGTGTCGGCATACTCGGTTGGTTTAGTCACGATGCGATACGTGCTAGCGCATCAAACCTAGAGGATGCCTCGGGAAATTTCGGAACCTTAGATATTATTCAGGGCTTGAAATGGGTACAGCAAAATATAGCTCAATTTGGCGGCGACCCAGACAACGTAACGATATTTGGTGAATCGGCTGGTGGTCGGAATGTGTATTCGATGCTCGCATCGCCTTTAGCTAAGGGCCTATTTCAGCGCGCTATTTCACAAAGCGGAACGCCTGATACAACGCTGTTAACACTGGCTGAAGACTTCGATGACAATAAACTGATTGAACCAGTTTCAGGTTTGAAAAATAGCTCTAATGGACTGATTTCATTGGTAATTTCCGATCTTGATTCGAGCCTTTCTCAAGAGCAAGTTCGCCAAAAAATAGTCACTACAGAGCCACAGGAACTGTTGAAAACCCTGCGTAACACGTCACCAGAAAAGCTAATGACCCTGGCTGTGAATAACGGCTCGTCGGGCTACATACAGATTGCCAGAGTGTTGCGCGATGGTTATGTGTTGCCAAAGGTTTCGACGCTTGAGCTGTTCAAGTCAAGCGATAATTACAATAGCGTGCCGCTGATGCTCGGGTCGAACCGCGACGAGCAAAAATTATTTATGGCTCGTAACTCTCGCTATATTGATAAT
>JAFMHC010000165.1 GCA_017854775.1 Gammaproteobacteria bacterium
TTGGCAACACTCACCGAGGTAACCGAGATACCGAGCGCTGCTCGAGCGGCAGGTGAAACTTCAAGCGTTGTTTGTGCAAAGGTCACGCTGCTTATGCAAAATATAATGTTCGTCAATATAAATCGAGTTGGTATTTTCATAGTCATTTAGTCCCTAACACTTTATTTCTTCAGCGGGTTCTATTTGAGATAACAACATCGTTTTGTAGGCTAGCGTATCCTGTCGTGAAGATATCTTACGGCGGCCGATTGACCCGAAACTATACTTTTTTCTGGCCCATCAGGCAGATTAAAGCAATCTTCCTCAGCTAAGAATAATTTGATCCCCAATAGTGCTTACAAATATTTCTTAAGCAGAATTCCACCGCCCCAATCAGGACTACTATCACTAAAACCAGTCAGCGCATAAATCTGCACGCGCCAGTCGTTACTCACTTTGCGTGACACAAAAGCGGTCAACTCTTGAATCGAATCACCATCAGAGAATGCTGATTCCCGATAGTCATAGATCAAGCCAGAGCGAGTCCGATCATTTAACTTATAAATACCACCAAGCGATGCCAGTGCGGAATTCTCTAACTCTATATCATCTGGGTCTCCACGCACTTTGTAACCAGCTGAGGCAAGTATCGAAAACTGTCCCAACGATTTGTAAAGATTTGCCTGCAGTGCATAATCCTGTTCGCCAGTACCAAGACCTTTAGCATCATCAGCGGTTCCAAACTTCACCTTGCCAGTAATATCGAGGGCAAAGCCAGCATCCCGTTCCTTAATAACGTCGTAAACAGTAACGCTGGCAATCACGTCCCCCAAACCACTCTCGGTGGTTAATTCTCCAGCGCCAGCTATTGGCTGACCGCCTGTATCAGTAAAAATCGTTCCAGACGGAGCACGCACACGCAAATAAGGCACTGTTAAGCGAAAACCATATCGCCCCTTGTCTGCCGAGACGGTTAAAGGGATATAAGTGTCCTCGATATCCTGCGTGCCGCCATAGTCCCCACTGGTAAAGTTATAACCTGTGGATAATTTCACTTTAATGGGTTTGTCCTTTGCATAAACATCGAGCGATAAAAGTGCTAGTGAAGCAACACCAAGGATGAGTAAACTCTGCAATTTGAAATTCATTTTCAATGCCTCAAAAGAATATTAATGATTAGGAATCGGGATCGCGCAAGCGCTCCTGTTGTTGCAAACGCTCTCGTTCTTTGAGTTGTTCCGGTGTGCAATCAGGATCGCAATCTTGTAGCTGGTCACGATCTCGGTCACGATCTTGGATTGGATCATCTTCACGGTCTCGGTCTCGGTCTCGGTCTCGGTCTTGAATCGGATCATCCAGACGATCACGATCACGATCACGGTCTTGAACCGCATCACGATCCACATCACGATCCAACACCCGATCACGATCAAAAGAACGATCCTGATCAACTTGCTGATCGCGGTCTATTCGGTCTCGATTCTGTTGTTGTGCAAACGTTGCAAGTGACACAGACACGACCGTAGCAGTTACGACACTCAGTACAATATTCTTAACTTCCATAATTCTATTCCTGCCACAATGGCATTTAAAAAATCAACTTAAACAATCACATTGGCAAACGCGCTCTGTGAGGTGTCACACTAATACTAGATGCATTAAAGATTACTGACATAGGTCAACTCAGATCAATTTTTTTTGCATGGGCTTTATACCCCCCTAAAAATGCAATGTAGTTAATTTGGTAAAAGGAATCAGACTTTTGGTTTGATAAAGTTACTAATACAACCCTTCTTCTATTTTCATGAGCACGTAATTTGATCTGGATCAGCTAGTTATATCGCCAATGTTGATTAAATAGCCCTACGTTTAACAATCGACTTATCTCTCGGCAAGTTCTCATGATCGATGATCTGTCATATATCGTCGGAGAAATTAGATTAGTAATGCTCAAAAACTTCTATTCACAACCGTGCCTATTAGTGAACCGCTTATGTAGGCTTTGTCCGAACTGGAGAATTAAAATGAATGCCTATAACAGAAAAACATCAATGGCAATGCTAAATAGCGCGCAAAATTAACCATGGAGGTAGTTGTAAGTTGAACCCAAATGCAAGCCAGCACTGGCAAGAGGCAGCCGATTTAGCCAAGTTCCTATTACAGACTCACGATGGGCACCTTACCGTTGGCATGCCGCTGGGACTGGGGAAAGCCAATCATTTGATTAATGCCCTATACCAACAGGTTAGCGAGAACCCTTCGTATTCGCTAAACATTATCACAGCGCTAACCCTGCAAACGCCACAAGCAAAATCTGCGCTGGAAAAAAATTTCTTCCAGCCTATCAAAAATCGCTTATATCAAGGCTACGCGGAACTACTCTACGCTCGGGACTTACGCGCTAATAAACTGCCTAACAACGTGCAGGTAATCGAGTTCTTTTTACAGGCTGGAGCTTATCTCAATAACCCACACGCGCAAGGTAATTACATTTGTGCTAATTACTCGCACGCGAGCTCTTATCTACTCGATAAAAAAATCGACCTAGTGATCCAGATGGTGGCCCATAATAACCACCATGAAAGTGAAAGCACCGACCTGAGCCTGTCATGTAATCCAGACATCACGCTCGAATTACTAGCGGCCCGAACGGCGGGCGAAACCGACTTCATGTTGATTGCTGAGCTTAACGATGCGCTGCCATTTATGGCTAACGATGCACAACTACCAGAGTCCGAGTTTGCGCATATTCTGCAAGGAAAATGCGCCAATGCGACTCTGTTTAATGTGCCGAAATCCGCAGTGGCCTTGACCGAATATGCCGCTGGCTTCCACGCGTCAAGTTTAATCCGCGATGGCGGCACCTTACAGATCGGCATCGGCTCGTCCGGCGATGCTTTGGCGCATGCGCTGATCATGCGACATCGAAATAACTCGAGCTATAAGCAAATCATCGCGTCTCTAAATGGTGACAAAGAGATTAGCCATCTTCATCTTGAGCCATTTGACCTTGGACTCTATGGCGTAAGCGAAATGCTGGTCGATGTGTTTCTGGACCTTATGCAAGCAGGCGTTCTAAAGCGCGAAGTCGACGGCATTTTAATTCAGGGTGGCTTTTTCCTCGGCCCCAGCTCACTGTATCAACGCTTGAGAGACATGCCGAAGCAGACGCGCGATAAAATTAACATGACTGATATAGGCTACATAAACGGTACTCATATCGATTTTAGGCTAAAACAGAAAAACCGCCAGCATGCTAGGTTTATTAACAATGCGATGAAGGCTACGCTGTTAGGGGCAATAGTGTCAGATGGGCTAGACAGTGGCCAGATAGTGTCCGGTGTCGGCGGTCAGTACGATTTTGTGCGACAGTCTTTTGCCCTCAAGGGTGCCCGTTCGATCATCATGCTAAAAGCACTGCGCCACAGTGGCGGTAAAAAAAGCAGCAATATTGTTTGGCAGTATGCTCATACCACTATCCCTAGGCATTTACGCGATATTGTGGTCAACGAATACGGCATAGCCGATTTACGCGGCGCCAGCGATCAAGATGTGATAGCGGCAATGCTGTCGATTACGGATAGTCAGTTTCAGAATAATTTGTTGCAAGTCGCAAAAGCCAATTACAAGATTGAGCAGAAATTTGAATTGAAAACGTCATGGCAAAATAATTCTCACAGCGCGATACGAGGTAAGTTGCAACCTTATAAACAACAAGAATTGCTGCCCGCCTACCCTTTCGGTACTGATTTTACCGAGATTGAACAACGTCTGATTCCGGCCCTGAAAAAATTAAAAAGCGCAAGTAAGTCTAAAACGAGCCTATTCAAATTGACAGCAAAGGGCTTACTCGCCAGCGACAACAACAGCGATAACACAGCACTAAAACGACTAGGTTTGCAGCACCCCTCTTCAATCAAGGACAAAATTACTCGGCTAGCCTTACTGGGGGCACTGAGCCAAACAACAGAGGAATTTATATGAATGAAATTATCCAAGAATATTCCAACCACACCTTAACCCTTGTTTGGCAAGTAACTAAATAATGGTAATTACAGCATGATTTTTTAGTCAAATATGCGGTGGGTTAATCTCGTATTTGATGATTTTCTAGGCACATAGATGATAGGGCAGGAGAAGATATGAATTATTTTGTCACAGGTGGCACCGGTTTTATTGGCCACTTTTTGATTCCAAAGTTTCTTGACCGTGGCGGCAAGGTGTTTGTGTTGGCGCGCAGCAGCTCCTTACACAAGGTAGATGAGTTAGCCAAGGTTTGGGGCGCTGGGAAGAAACAGGTTATTGCCGTTGAGGGCGACTTAAAAAATAAAAAACTCGGTGTTAGCAACGCATGGATTAAGCAACATGCAGGCAGTATCGATCACTTTGTACATCTTGCGGCTATTTATGACCTCACCGCTGATGCTGACTCGCAACGAATAGCCAATGTCCAAGGCACTGCCGAAGCCATCGCCTTATCAAAATCACTTAAGTCGGGATGCTTTCACCTAATCAGCTCGATTGCCGCGGCCGGATTATACAAAGGCACCTTCACAGAAGAGATGTTTGATGAAGCCACAGACATGGACAATCCATATTTTTCAAGCAAGCATGAATCTGAAGGCTTGGTGCGTAAAGAGAAGAGAATGCCGTGGCGCATTTATCGCCCTGGCATGGTTGTAGGTCATTCTCACACGGGGCAAATGGATAAGATCGATGGCCCTTATTATTTCTTCAACGCTATCCATAATTTTAGCAAGCTAGTACCCGAAGGCTTTCCGTTGCTAATGACCAAAGCCGGTAACCTTAACATTGTGCCGGTGGATTTTGTCGCTGATGCAATTGATTATCTGGCGCATTTGCCGGATAAAAATCATCAGTGTTTCTTTATTACCGACCCCAATGGAGTGCGTGTTGGCGACTTAATCAAGAGTTTGTTGGAAGTATCTGGTGGCGGCAAACTTAGACCTTTTGATATTCCTTTACTAGACACGGCCACCGAGACTGCCGCTATAGCATTAGGCAAAATATCGCCACTAAAAACTTTGAGCGAAAGATTAATTAAGAATATGGGAGTCCCCACCCAAGTGATGGCATACATTAATTACCCAACGCTTTACGACAATACAGAAACCACCAAGATATTGCAGCAAGGTGGCATAAGCTGCCCTCCGTTTGAATCGTATGTGCAGGTTATTTGGGATTATTGGTTGCATTTTATGCGTGTAGACAGCTTGTCTATTGCTGAAGAAATCAATGGGCTGTTCGATAAAATCGTTGGCAGGCCGAGTATCGCAGCATTACGGCGAGAAGTTATGGGCAAAGTGGTGGTGGTTACCGGAGCAACGTCTGGCATCGGCAAGGAGTGTGCTCTGCGCCTCGCCGATAGTGGAGTGGATGTTGTATTAGTTGCACGTACGGCTGAAAAACTGGATGAGACGCTCGCCGAGATAACGGATAAAGGCGGCAAGGCGTTTGCCTATCCATGTGACATATCCGATCTAAATGACTGCGACACGCTAGTAAAAACGGTGCTAAACACCCACGGGCATGTCGATGTGTTAATCAATTGCGCCGGACGTTCAATTCGCCGCTCAGTGCGTTATAGCTACGATCGTTTCCATGATTATCAACGCACAATGCAACTAAATTATTTTGGCGCCCTGCGGTTAATCACCGGTTTTTTACCATCAATGGAAGCACAACAAAGTGGGCATATTATTAATATATCTTCGATCGGTGTGCTTACCAGCCCGCCGCGGTTTTCAGCTTACGTAGCCTCAAAGTCGGCGCTGGACGCATTTAGCCAGTGTGCTGCGCCTGAGTACTTCGAACAGGATATACATTTCACCACTATTCATATGCCATTGGTGCGCACGCCAATGATTGCACCCACTAGCTTGTACAGAGCGTTTCCAACTTTGTCGCCGGCACAGGCCCGTGACCTGATAATGAAAGCGGTATTAAGCAAACCCAAGCGCGTGTCCACCAGCTTGGGAATCTTCGGCGCTGTAGCGCAAGCCACCAGCCCTCATTTCAGCGAAGTCTTACTGGCCCAGGCCTATCATTTGTTCCCTGATTCTGCGGCGGCACGAGGCTTGAGTGAAGAAGAGACCGAGTTAGAGCGAGCCAATATGCCCACAACAAAAACTCAGATAGCCCGCAAATTGTTTACAATTATGATGCGTGGTGGGCATTGGTAAGTTAAAAAACCAAGGGAGCTGCTGACAAAGGTTAGCCAATGACGACTCCCCCCCGACTGCATCAATAAGCTATACCTTTGATCTTTCTTCAGCTCTCTCTTGACCTATATCTTGGGCTGCCTATCTATTTACTGAAATCGATTGTCAGCTTAATGCCAACCGCTGCGACGGATTCTTATAACTCATAAGTAAAGCGAGCAAACGCAGCATTAGAACGCAGGCAGTCAAAATGCAGAGATTGTCAGCCAATTGACTCCGCCATGATCTACGTCAAATTGGCGGTGTTCGATTTGTGTTCTCTTTATATATCTATGTGGCGGTCTAAAAAGTTGCCAACGCAGCTTCGGCTAGCCATTGACAGAAATATTAGGAGCTTAACAACACAGAACGAGAGCTAGCAATGAATTTAAAATATTTAGCTGCGATCATATTGGCGGGTATGGTCAATCAAGCATCTGGGTTTGAGGTAGAGACAGAAAACGATGATTGGGCCGTACGCTTTGATATTCAGGTAAAATATAATCTTGCCGTGCGCGCCAAAGATCATGATCGTCGCGTTCTGCAACAGGCTGGAGCCGCTGGCAACTTCGCTAGCGACCCTGACTATAGCTTTGATAAGGGCGATATTATTAGTCACCGTGCCGATTTACTACTCGATTTGGACGCTGTCTGGAAAGACACTGTCGGGTTCAGGATTAGTGGCGCTGGCTGGTATGACGATGCCTATCGAGGTGGTGTGAAATTTCCGTTGAGTGAAAGCCTCAATTTCTCAAATGCGCTGACCCTACAACCCGGCGAATTAAGCGATGCAGAAGAAGACCTGCATTACCGCGGAGGTGAAATACTTGACGCCTTTGCATTCTGGAATTGGGATGCGGGTAATGTTGCGGGTAACTTACGCGCTGGCCAACACACTATTTATTGGGGTCAAAGCCTGCTCGGTACCGGCGCGATTAATAGTGTTGGAGGAGCGATGAACCCGTTGGATTTTTCTAAATCCCTAGCAGTTCCCGGATCAGAAGCCAAAGAATTGTTTCGGCCGACTAGCAAGCTTTCAACCCTCATGCAACTCAGTGATAATCTGAGTATTGAAGCCTATTATAGCGTCGACTGGGAAAACTATCGCCTGCCTAGAGGCAACACGTTTTTTAGCCCTGCTGCTGGCTTTACTGATGATATAGAGTTGGTCCATATCGCCGACGGTCTGGCTTTTCGTCTGCTTGATGATGAGAGGCCGGACGAAGGTGAATGGGGAATCAATTTCTCATATTATTTTGAAGAGTCCGGTCTGGAAGTAAGTGCCTATTACCTAAATTATCACGACAAGGTGCAAAATGGTTTGGTAACAGTGCTAAACAACACCGGTGGTGCGGTAATAGGCAGCAGTTTAGGTCTACCATTTTCGGTGGGCGCGTTGGCGGTTGCGGCTAATGACCCTCAGATCAGCCCGATCGACCAAAACGTAGCATTCGACGTCAATGGTAACCCTATCGGGATTCTTGGTACTGCTAAATGGACCTATAAAGAAGACATTGATTTGTTTGGCCTATCGTTCTCCAAACAATTAGGGGCATTGAGTCTGGGCATGGATATAACGCATCGACGTGATGCCCCGCTTCGACCCGACTTAAATAATATTCTTGCTCGTAGTCTGAATGTACTCAGCGGCGGCAGCGGCTTTACCACGGCGCTATTTAATGCCGCTAGCAGCACTAATTATGCGCACGCCACTGGAGATACATGGCACTTGGTGGTTAATGCAATCGGCACCTTGAAAGACAACGGGCTATGGGAGGGCGGCGGCTACATTGTCGAAGCCACTTTCAATATGCTGGATAGTTTTACCGACGACAGCCTGGCCTTTTTAGTCAGTCAAGAAACAAGGAATGCAGCTGGGGAAGTTTCGACCGCCACTGATATTAAAGAAAACGACATCATGTCGCACATTGCGTTTAGTTTTAACCCTGTCTGGTTTCAAGTTCGCCCTGGCGTTGACTTAAAGTTACTCACGTCGATCGCCTATGGCATGGATGGGTTCGGAGTCTACTCATTTTCAGGTGATGAAAAATCAGGTAGTGGTTCAATTGGTTTGGAAGCCAGTGTTAACGAAACATGGACTGCGGCCATCCGTTACAACGATTTTTTTGGTCCGGTCCCCAACAGTTTTGCGAACTACTTGAAAGACAGAGACAATTATTCTTTAACCATCAAACGAACGTTTTAAGCAAACGCTTAAGCAATAGGAGAATAGATAATGCTATTACGAAACTTATTAATTACGGCTTCTTGCTCTATGTCCATTGGTCTAGCAGTCACTGCAAGCGCTGGCGTTTCGGAACAAGAAGCGGCTATGCTAAGCACCACCCTGACACCGATTGGTGCCGAACGCGACGCCAACACCGACGGTTCTATCCCTGCATGGAACGAAAAAGGTGTCACCATACCTGCGGCTTACGTGCCTGGTTCTGGTAACTATCCCGACCCCTACTCCGATGACAAAGTAATTTTGACTATAGATCAGTCAAACTGGCAACGATATGCCGACAACCTGACCGAGGGAACCAAGGCTTTGTTTGAAAAATTTGCTGGCGATGGGTTTAGGCTGGATGTATACCCATCACACCGTGATTTTGTACCGGTGGATTGGATTCAGAAAAATACTCGGATCAACGCCAGAAATGCGTCTCTGACTCAGGACGGTCTGGTGATTGAAGGTAATATCCCTGGACACCCGTTTCCTATTCCCAAAGCCGCACTTGAAGTGTTGTGGAATCACATGATTAGACCGATCCCCAATCACCAATATGAATATGATAGTTACTACGTTACCAGTGATGGTAAACCGATATTATCTACCACCGCAGATGGCTACTATTGGATGGAGGCGTTTGAAGAAGAAAACCGTCAATCAACCGAAGATATCGCTTGGCTAAAACTGCGCATAGACTATAAAGCCCCCGCGCGCCGTGCTGGTGAGATCTTATTAGTACATGAACCGGGGTCAGATTTTAGTAAAGGTAAAGGCCGTAAAGCATGGCAGTATCTCACTGGTCAGCGCCGCGTGCGCCTGGCACCAGCGGTTGCATTTGATACGCCTAACCCTGCGGTGGCAGGAACCTCAACCTATGATGATTCGTTTATTTTTAATGGTTCTCCGGAGCGTTATAACTGGACCCTGCTGGGTAAAAAAGAGATGTACATCCCCTATAACAACTATAAATTCATCATGGCTACGCAGATTAAAGATTCCTTAGGTGAGAAGTTTATAAAGCCTGAATACATACGCTGGGAAAAGCATCGCGTATGGATTGTAGAAGGTAATCTTAAAGAAGGTAGGCGCCATAGTTATTCCAAACGTCGCTTTTATATCGTGTTAAATCAACTTCAATATGCGCGTCTCTGATATAACCTCTGGCTCGTAAGTAC
>JAFMHC010000166.1 GCA_017854775.1 Gammaproteobacteria bacterium
ACCGCTTGGTTCTGGCGCAGTTGGCTAGCTACCAAGGTAGGAAACATTCTGACACCCGCGATGGTATCTTCGCTTGGAAACGGGGCCGCATAAGCGGCTAATTCAGCGTCTGACAATTGGCGCGTTGTTGCTGCCTGAAATAACTTTGCAAAATCAAACTTATTCACAGTCTTAGCGTAGGCAACCCAACGTGTAAATGAGAACGAATCACCTCCGAGATTAAGCTCTTGAACATCGCCCTCGTTCCAAACGGCGGCTCGAAACAATGGATAACCAAGCCAGCCCTTGATACCCCCCATGGCCGGGAGTGTTGTGTTCGAAAGCATAATACGAGCAAAACGGTTTGGTCGTTGCTCAACGACTCTAAGGCCAATTAGACCACCCCAGTCTTGGGCGAAGAGCGTTGCGTCGTTTAAGTCGATTGCGTCAACAAAGCCACTCATCACGTCAACATGCATTTGATAGCTATGCGATGACTGTGCTACTGGCTTATCTGATTTACCAAAACCAACATTATCCGGCGCAATAACTCGGTAACCCTTAGCCGCTAGCAATGGAATCATATGCCGATAGAGATAGCTCCAAGAAGGTTGCCCGTGCAGCAGCAATACGGTCTCACCCTCTTTTGGACCTTGGTCGACATAATGAATTCGATACCCTTGAACATCGACGTAATTAGCTTCGAATGGGTAGTCTGGCAGATTTTCGAAGCGGCTATCGGGTGTACGAACTACGTCACCGGGGCTCCACTCAGAAGACGACTGCATTAAGAGCACTGCGCTTACGGCAGCCACTAGAACAAAAAGTACAATTATTAAACTCGTTTTAAGCATGTTGGTTTCCCTGCAATATTTTTATCAGCATAGCCCTTTTTTAATTGAGCAAACAATTTATCTGTACGTCGCATTATAAGAAACCCAATCCGACGGCTTTCAGCTCTGTGATATCGTTACTTTATCGACCACCACAACTTGAGTAAGCAAAAGCAAAAATGATATCCAAACATCGACTCCAAGATGCGGAACGACTTGCGCGGTTAACCATGATCGTTATTTTGTTAACCGCAGGAACCAGCAAATTTTTCAGTAACCACGGCTTTTATGATTACTATTCAGCCTTGTTTCAAGGTGATTTAAGGATCACTCTGCCGGCGGCTCTGGTAAATTTATATTTATCGGCGGTCCCCTTTGTCGAGGTTGGTCTCGGTCTTGCTCTACTGTCAAACCGTTTTAGAACCGGGGTTATCTACGCCTGGTTCGGCTTTATGCTGAGCCTACTGTTCGGCCATTACGTCTTACAAGAATGGTCGGCGGTAAACCAAATGCTGGCTTACATATTTCTCGGGCTAATCACATTAATATTGCCCGCTCATCAATCTTGGCTTACTAAGCCGGATTTAAGCTGATAAAAATTCTTCTTGCGAAAATGGCTTTCGCTTTTCATTAGCCTCGGCGTGATGAATGTAATCGACGATACGTTGATTGATCGGGCAAGCAAACCCGAGCTTCATGCCTTCTTTTACTACAGCGCCGTTTAGTACATCCACTTCGGTCAACCTATTACCGCTCAGGTCCCACCACATCGAGGTGCGAACTGTCGGGTCTATGTCCATCATCTTGCTACCCAATAATTTAAACAACCAATCTGGAGTATTCAGCACCTTCGGCACTAAGTGCATCGGAACAGCGGCAATCTTTGGCAAGACGATGCCTTTTGCATGAGCTACCTCAATCAGCTCTTGCATTGCCATTGCGATGATCTTCCGAAAGCCGCGTTGTTCAAGCATTTGCTTAACGGGTATATCAGCCAGTGCATTTACCGCGTTGGCTAAGTTGAGTTGTAGTTTAGCCCAGCTATAGGCTTCGATATTTTCGATATGTTGGGCAACCAATAACTCAGTCGAAACAGTGTCCGCTAAATTGCGACCGTCGTCGCAGACATGGGCCTCTACGAACAAGTCTCCTTGAGAACCGCGATGTAAATGCACGTCAGATTGCAGTGCTACGTTGGATGTCATGATCACGCGCCGAACAATATTCTCTGGAAATACCGCCTTAACCGCCGCATCACTGCCGAGACCATTTTGGCAACTCAAAATTACCGTGTTATCGCTTACGTAGGGCTTGAGGTCAATCAAGGCTTGAACTAACCCAGTGCACTTGACGGTCAGCCAAATAAAATCAAATTCGATCTCAGGTTTTTCACCACTCGCGATAAAATTAATATTCGATACTATCGCCTCGTGGCCGTTATAATCAGTAACAGTAAAGTCACCAGCAAAGCGCTGACGCATTGTCTCACGCCCAACGACACTCACCGCCAAACCGTTTGAGGCGAAACTACCAGCCATGAATCCGCCAATCAGACCTGCACCAAATATCAAATGTTGAGCCATGTGTTATCTCTCTTATAGAGGTCTCTTATTGTTATCATCAGACCTTAGTTTATCAATACCAGTGTAGACTCTTCGCTATGAACCTTAAAGCGCCTCTTAGCAACCTTCCTGACCGCTTAGTTATATTCGACGGCGTGTGTAATTTTTGCAACGCCTCAAGCAACTTTATTATTAAGCGCGACCCAAGCGCCAAATTCACCTTTACCACTGTGCAAAGCGAATTAGGCGTGCGCATTTTGGGCCAGCTCGGGATTGATCCCGATGATCCAAATACATTTGTATTGATAAAAAACGGTGAGGTACACCTGAAATCAAGCGCGGCGCTGCAAATAGCCAAAGAGCTAACGGGTGCTTGGTCGCTTGCCAGCTATTTAATAGTAATCCCCAGCGTTATTCGAGACTCCGTCTATGGCTTAATTGCTCGTAATCGCTATGCGCTTATGGGAAAACGTGACACCTGCATGGTGCCCTCAGCCGAAGTTAAAGCACGGTTTATCGGCTAGTGGGTTAGTTTCGATGAGTTATTTCTGCGGCGTTACCGGCCGCTTCCGCGTGAGCACACCGTAAACCAGCAGCACTAGAGTCAGTAGTGCTAATAGTGCCGAGATATTAAAAAACTGCTCGATCACCGTCATTAATTGAGGGTACAAACTGGGTTCTATTGCCGCGCTACCTATGTGATAGCCCATTAGATATGACACTAAGCCCATGCCGATAAAGCCGCCCATTGTACGCAGACCATTCATCGTCGCTGAGGCACTGCCAAGTAGATTATTATCGACTGTACTCATGCTAGTGTGCACGATCGGAGTGTCCATTACTCCAACGCTAGAACCGATTAACGCTATTGCTATGACTACTACCCAAATTGAAGATTCTGGCCCTAAGCTAGCCAGCATAAGACAAGCGATGACGAATAATCCAACGCCGGTAAAAATTAAGTGCCGAGGCCTAAAGTATTTCGACAGCGTGCCGCTAAACGGCGCAATCACCGCCGTGCACAAGGCTTGTACTAACAAGATCATTCCAGTTGATTGCGCGTTTACGCCTTTCAAATACTGTAGATACAGGGTTAGCGTAAAAGGTAAGGCTAAAATACTTACATAGATTAATAAATGCGCTATTCCTAGAATTGTAAAGGTGCGGCTCTGGGTAAATAATTTAACCTGAAGTAGCGGGTCGCGCCGCTTGGACTGAAACCAACAAAAAGCCACAAAGGTGACCAAGCCAGAAAGCAAAAGGAGCTGTCCTTGAAGATGGGTAGCATCGAAGACTCCGAATGCTATTAGCAAAAGTGACCCAAGATACAATGACAAATCGAGTAGGCGAATACGCGTATTACGGTCGCCGTATCGTTCCCACTTAATAAAGATAAAACCGATCACCGTAAGAACTAAGAAGATCGCGCCTGGCACATAAAAAACATAACGCCAGTTAAGCTGCTCGATGACGAAACCACCGAATAATGGGCCGGTTACCATGCCAACATAAGCTACCGAAATATAAATGCCCATCACTCTTACTTTCTGATCTTGCGGCGGTACGCTCACCAATAAGGCTACCGCCGCTGCAAAGATCAAAGCCGCACCGACGCCTTGTAAGCCGCGGGCCAGCAATACCATATAGCCGTTAAACGAAACCCCACCAATGAAGCAAGCAATACTGCATATCAGTAGGCCGAAGGCAAACATACGGCGGCGGCCGAAACGGTCTGATAGCTTGCCCGCAGGCAACACAAAACAGGCGCTGGCTAGCACTTGCGATAAGGTAAACCAACTAATCATGTCGGCGGTTAAGCCCATCTCTCTGGCGATTGCAGGAATCGCTAGGGTCGATGAGTGCATTTGTAGAGGCGCAAGGAACGAACCGGCCAAAATCACAATGAGAGATAAGCCTAAACGACTAATTTTCTCTTGGTTTTCTAATTTTTCATTTTCCAAGCTGATGCCGCCTTTTATGCTTTTTAGAGTCGAAAGCTCCCCAAAACTCATGCGATTTTGTTTAGACAGGCATTATACTCACCATATCAGCCACCTAAGGACACTAAAATGAAAATAAACGTCAATGGTCAGTCGCGTGAAGTCGATGTAGCGCCGGATATGCCTCTACTATGGGTCTTGAGAGACGAGCTCAATATCAAAGGCCCTAAGTTTGGCTGTGGTATAGCTCAATGCCGAGCCTGTACGGTGCACTTAAATGGGCAACCGGTTCCGTCATGTTCATTGCCCGTGTCAGCCGTTGGCGATGGAAAGATAACCACCATCGAAGGCCTCGGATCGCCTGATGCAATGAGCGTTGTTCAAGCGGCATGGGTAGAACACCAAGTTGCTCAGTGCGGCTATTGTCAGCCCGGGCAGATCATGACAGCAACCGCGCTATTGTCGAGTAACAGCAACCCTAGCGACGACGAAATTGATACCGCCATGTCGGCTAACTTGTGTCGCTGTGGTACATACCCTCGTATTCGAGCCGCGATTAAAACGGCGGCCAGCAATATTCGCGAAATTGAGCTGTTACCAACCGACGCAGCAAGTGCCCGCGAAGGGGAGGCATCATGAGTAAACTCGGTACAATTACCAGACGCACGTTTTTATTTGGTTCGGTAGCAATTGCTGGCGGGCTTGGTTTTGGTTTTTATAAGTATAAGCAGCCTATCGACAACCCACTTAAAGCCGATTTGGCCGATGGCAGTTCAGCATTGACGCCGTACTTATTGATTGATCAAAACGGCATTTCTATCATTGTGCCACGCGCTGAAATGGGCCAAGGTGTGCAAACCACCTTAGCCGCCTTAGTCGCTGAAGAGCTGGATGTCACGCTTGATCAGGTTAATGTGATTCATGGCCCAGCGTCAGCCGCCTATTTTAATGCCGCCGTGCTTGAAGAAGCGTTACCATTTTCATCCATAGATACCGGCACAATGGCAAACGGCATGCGTAAATTTGTGCATGTGCCGGCTAAATTACTCGGCCTACAAATCACCGGTGGATCTTCCTCTGTGGCCGACGCCTATGAAAAGATGCGAGTTTCTGGGGCCGCCGCACGAAATGTCTTAGTCAAAGCCGCCGCTCAGCAATTGGGGGTTTCGACAAGTAGCCTTAGAACCGAGAATGGTTCAGTTATAAGTTCAAACGGTGAAACCATAAGCTATCTTGAGTTGGCTGCCGCAGCGGGTGCTATTAAGCCTGATTCAGAACTGCAATTGAAACCTAGGTCTGCATGGAAAATACTCGGTAAGTCGCAAAACCGAATCGATATACCAGCCAAATCGACGGGAGCCGCCGAGTTTGGTATCGACGTTGATCTACCTAATATGGTGTACGCCAGTATTCGTGTTAACCCGAGCCTAGGCGCGGCAATGAACTCCTATGATGCGAGTAAAGCCCAAAGCATGCGCGGGGTTAAAAAAGTGGTCGAGATTGATAATGGCGTAGCCGTTATTGCTAGCAACACTTGGTACGCATTTAAAGCCGTTAACACAATAGAATTTGATTGGGCAACAGCCGATTATCCGCTAGATACGGCGGCTCATTTAAAAGCCGTTGAAGATAGCTTTACGAGTGACAATCAAGACAGCCAATTTCGCGACGATGGTGATGTCGAAAAAGCCCTTAAAAACGCCGATCAAATAATTTCGGCCGAATACAAAGTACCCTATTTACCCCACGCCCCACTTGAGCCAATGAATGCAACAGCTTGGTTGCATGATGGCAAATTAGAGGTTTGGGCTGGCACACAAATACCAACCCAAGCAGTCAAAGAAGCGGTAAAAATCACCGGCTTAGAGCAAAGTAATATTAAAATTCACACCACACTAATGGGTGGTAGCTTTGGTCGACGCTTGGAAATGGACTACATTATTCAAGCGATCAAGGTCGCGGTGGAAATGCCAGACATACCAGTAAAGCTGACCTGGACTCGCGAAGAAGACATGACGCACGACAACTATCGCCCCATAGGAATCGCTAGGTTTAAAGCCGTGGTCGGCGACACGGGTCCAACGGCCATAGATTTGCAATTGGCCGGCGCATCGGTAAACGCATCGCAAATGGGTAGACTCGGAATTCCTGCCGCCGGGCCAGATATCGCTATTGTGCAAGCCGCATGGGATCAACCTTATGGTGTAGAGAATTTTCGAGTTACCGGTTACCGAGTTAAAAACGACTTCCCAGTTAGTTCATGGCGCTCGGTTGGTTCATCGCAAAATGGCTTCTTTCATGAAAGTATGATGGACGAAATCGCTCACTCTAAAAACCTAGACCCAATGCAAATGCGTATTGGTTTAATGACTCATGAACCGAGTCGTAAAGTTTTAGAAGCGGTTGCTGAGATGTCGGGCTGGGGAACAGACTTAGCCGAAGGTCATGCCCGCGGAGTGGCATTTTCATTATCCTTTGGGGTGCCGGCAGCGGAAGTAATCGAAATAGCGATTATCGATGGCAAGGTCAAAATCGTTAACGCTTTTGCCGCCGTCGACGTCGGCACAGCATTGGACCCACGTAATATTGAAGCCCAAGTAATGGGTGGGTTAAATTTTGGTTTAGCGGCGGCGATTATGGGCGATATCAGCATTAAAGACGGTCAGATTCAAGAGACCAATTTTCATCAATATCGTTCGATGCGCTTTTACCAAGCACCTGCGGTCGAGGTTCGAGTACTAGAAAACGGCGATCGCATTCGCGGTATCGGCGAGCCAGGCACGCCGCCAGCAGCACCAGCCTTGGCCAACGCTATCTTTGCCGCCACCGGTCAACGGATTCGTGAATTGCCATTGAGTAAGCATATCGGTTTTGTTTAACTGATACTCAAACTTGGGGGCGAGCAGATGGATCTAGCTCATCCCATCTGAATCATTTCGGAAACTTCCAACCGCCCGCTAACTTCGAGAAACGGGCAAGCCTTAGCGATTTCTAAAGCCGCCTGCATAGACTCGGCAGTAATGATGGTAAAGCCGGACATGCCTGTTTCACCGCCACTGCTGACGCTGCCATCGGACGCGACCACCGACATATCCTTCAGGGGGTTCATTGGGCTGAGTGCCGCGTCCCCTAAGTCTAAGATCCATTGCTGATACTTCTGCATATGCGATTGTTTCTCTTCGGGCGAGGAAATCTTAGGTGTGCCGAGGTAGGTGAGCATAAAATTAGGCATGGTTGTTCTCCGGTGTCTGTTGACGATGTTGTTACTTCATTCTGCAATGCCATTATAGCATTTTTGCTTTCTAACCCGTTTCTTTGCCGACTTAGTTCTTTAACCGGCTCTAGCCTGACTGATGCCTTAGTTGTCGAGAAAAATCGACTTATAGTGAGACCATAATTCTGTGTAAGCGCAACCAGACTTCAGCGGCGAATAGCTACAATTAAAAGGGAATCAGGGCTTGATTTAGCTTGTTTTTAGTCTTTGCGAAGCTCTACTTCCATGAAAGATCTGGCCTTCGATCATTCTCAACACAATCTGTAAGATATAGGTTTATAAGACTCTGGTATGCAATACCCGTGTCTTCAGACATATCCTTAAAATAGGTGATTACATCATCAGACATTCTAATTGTGACTTGCCTCTTAAGCTTTGAAATATAAGGATTTTTTCTTACTTTCATTTTTGAGAAATCATATTCTTTTTTCATAGTGGCGGACCCTCATAAAATTTTCGTTCTTTAGCTGTAGCTTTACGAGCAGAGATAATTCTAATTACTTCGCCTTCATCCCTCTCACAGTGAACTACGATGAGTATTCTAGATTTAACGCTTTTGCCTAGCATTAGAAACCGCTCTTCTTGATCAAAATTTTCAGCATCATAAAATTGCTGGGCGTATTCATCAAAGAAAATTGAACGGGCCTCTTCAAAAGAAATCTTATGTTTCTTTTGGTTAGATGCGGCTTTATCCCTGTCCCATTCGAAATTTATCATACATACATTATATGTATATAAAAAAGATGAGCAAATGAAATCTCAGTAACGCCCGACAATCGGGCGGTACCGGCTAAATCTAAGTCATCAATAAATAGCTTTAATAAAAATCAAACAGTTTGCGTTGACCTTAGGATTGATATCTATCTAGTACTGGCATCTAACAACAAAAGCCAAGAAACCATCGGGTAAAAGGACTTAAACCTTTTTCAGTGATTATTTCTGCGCCTTCACGATACATATCAAAGTAGCCCTAACGAGACTGTAGAAAAACGTACAACCTAAAATTTGATTCAAATTCGACATTCAAAATACGCTCTTCTGACGATTTTCGCACCAGTTGTTAATGGAGTAAACTTTGCCGCCTTGTTGGGTATCTCGAATTTAATTTAGCTAGCCCTCTTGATTTTACTGTTTTTATACCCAGTATCTTTATTGTGCGCTAAGCACAATTTTCAATCTAATTTTATTTACTAAAGGTATTAATAACATGTCAAAAAAAGATTACAACGTTTATCAAGGCTCTGATGGCGTCTGGCGGGGAGAACGCCAAGATGCTAGCAGAGCAAGCGTAACTGGAAGCACTCAAGGCGAAGTGTTTAAGGCTACTAGAGAGCTTGCAAAAAAGAACCATTCAGAGGTCTCAATTCATAGAGCCGATAACAACAAGATTAGGGCAAAGCATAGTTATGGAAATGACCCTAGATCATCAAAAGGCTAAATAAAGCAACTGTACCGAGAGAATGAAGCCACTCTCTCGGTATGCCTAACAGTTTATTAAGATACACACTCGGTTTCCGCAGGAGCATAACTCGAGGTTCGATCTATAGATTTCTATTTTCATTATGATTTTCCTTCCCTGTTTTTTCTACTTGGGTAAGCCCTATTACCATTGAGCTGACACTCTCCAACAGCCATTGCTAAAACAAACGTTTAAGCAACAAAAAAAGGACTCAATTCAAGAACGGGCTTTCGATGCTGCAAAAACGTATTACTAAACTCAATCTAATGTCAGCAGATAACCGCACATAGTTTATATCGGCTCCGTGCGCCCTAGTTTGCTAATCAACCACTTTCGCATCATTAACAACATTCATACTAGCAACTCCGCTATTACCAAGCTCAACCACGGCGAACGGCCCACCGATTAATGAGTGCTCTGGGTCGGCATGGTCGAGAGTCGGTGTATCAGCGAGTACTTCAGCCGCGAACTGCTCGGCATTATCTTTAGGGCGGTAGCCTAAGAAACTTGCTTTGGTATTGTCG